>NZ_JZWY01000005.1:0-48223 GCF_000966955.1 Streptomyces sp. NRRL S-495 | reverse complement strand
CGGACCTGCTGGCCGAACACCCCGACCACTGGCTGCTGTTCGCGGACGGCGGCGGGGTCGCGAACGCCCTGGCCGAGCGGATCGCCGCGCGCGGCGGCAGCTGCCTGCGGGTCCGCCCCGGCACCGGCTACCGGGCCGCCGCCGACGGCCGCCCGGCCACCGTCGAGCCGGGCTCGGCCGAGGACCTGGCCCGGCTGCTCGCCGACCGGCGGGCCGAGGGCGCCCCCGACCCGGCCGCCGTGGTCCACCTGTGGAACCTCGACCGCCCCGGGCTGGCCACCGCCGACCCCGCCACCGTGGCCGGCCACACCGCCCCCGGCGCCTACAGCCTGGTCACCCTCGCCGCCCTGCTGGCGGCCGAACTCCCGGACTGCCGCCTCCATGTGGTCACCCGGGCCGCGCAGGCCGTGGCCCCCGGCGAGCCCGTCGAGCCCCTCGCCGCCCCGGCCTGGGGCATCACCCGGGTCCTGCGGCACCAGGAGCTCCCCACCCATCAGGGCAAGCTGATCGACCTCCCGGCCACGGGCATCGAGGCGGACGCGGCGGCCGAGGCGCTGCTGCGCGAGTTCGCGCTGGCCGACGAGGACGAGATCGCGCTGCGCGGCGGCCGGCGGCTGACCAGCCGGCTCCGGACCGCCGAGGGCCTCAGCCGCCCGCTGGCGCCGCGGCTGCGGGCGGACGGCGCCTACCTGGTGACCGGGGCGTTCGGGGCGCTCGGGCAGCTGCTCTGCCGCACGCTGGTGAAGCGCGGCGCCCGCCGGTTGATCCTGGTCGGCCGCAGCACACCGCCGCCGCGCGAACAGTGGCGGATGCTCGACCCGGAGAGCCGGGACGGGCAGCGGGCGGCCTTCCTGCGCGAGCTGGAGGAGCTCGGGGCCGAGGTCGTCCCGGCCGCGCTGGACGTCACCGACGAGGCCGCGCTGGCCGCCTGGCTGGCCGAGTACCGCCGACTGGACCGGCCGCCGGTCCGGGGCGTGTTCCACCTCGCCGGGCAGGTCAGGGACACCCTGGTCGGCGAGCTGGACCGGTCGGCCTTCGACACCGTGTACGGCCCCAAGGTGCTCGGCGCCTTCGCCCTGCACCGTCAGCTGGCCGGGGAGCCGCTCGACCACTTCGTGCTGTTCGCCTCGATCGCCTCCCTGCTGACCACCGCCGGCCAGACCAACTACGCCGCCGGCAACGCCTTCCTGGACGCCCTCGCCCATCACCGCCGTTCGCTCGGCCTGCCCGCGCTGAGCCTGGACTGGGGCCCCTGGGCCACCGGGATGATCGAGGAGCTCGGCCTGATCGACCACTACCGGCACAGCCGGGGCATGAGCTCGCTCGCCCCGGAGACCGGTATGGCCGTGCTGGAGCGGGTGCTCGGCCAGGACCGGGCCCAACTGCTGGTCGCCACCGTGGTCGACTGGCCGGTCTTCCTCTCCTGGTACCCGGCCCCGCCGCCGCTGGTGACCGAACTCGCCGCAGCCGCCCGGGAGTCCGCGCCGGCCGTCGAACGGACCGGGCTGCTGGACACCCTGCGGACGGCCGGCGAGGAGGAGCGGCGGGCGCTGCTCACCGAGCTGTTCGCCGAGCTGGCCGCCACCGTGCTGCGGGTGCCGGCCGACCGGATCGACCCGGCCGCCGGCCTCGGCGGCCTCGGCCTGGACTCACTGCTGGCGATGGAGCTGCGGGCCCGGCTGAGCGGCGAACTCGGGGTCACCCTCCCGGTGGTGGCGCTGCTCGGGAACGCGCCGGTGGCCGAGCTGGTCGCCCGGCTGCACGAGTCGCTGACCGAGCTGCTGGACGAGGAGCCGACCGGCCCGGGAGCGGCCGTGGAGCGCTACGAGGACGAGTCCGCCCACCCGCTGACCCACAACCAGAAGGCACTCTGGTTCCTCAAGCAGCTCAACCCGGACGGCTTCGCCTACAACATCGGCGGCGCGGTCGAGGTACGGGTGGAGCTGGAGCCCGAGCTGATGGCCGCGGCCTTCCGGGCGATGGTCGAACGCCACCCGAGCCTGCGGGCGAACTTCGTGCTAGACGGCGGCCGGGCGGTGCAGCGGATCTCCGCCGAGGTGGAGCCGGACTTCGACGTCTTCGACGTGGAGCACCTGGCCTGGGACGACATCCACGCGATGATCGTCCGCGAGTACCGCCGGCCGTACGACCTGGAGCGGGACCCGCTGGTGCGGTTCCGGCTGTTCCGGCGCGGCCCGGCCCGCTGGGTGATCATGAAGGCCGTCCACCACATCATCTCGGACGCTATCTCCACCTTCACCTTCATCGAGGAGCTGCTGGCCGTCTACGAGGGGCTGCGCCGGGGCCGGGCGCCCGAGCTGCCCCCGGTCGCCGCCCGCTACCTGGACTTCCTCAACCGGCAGAACGCCTTCCTGGCCGGCCGCGAGGCGCCGAGGATGCTGGAGTACTGGCGCTCGCACCTGCCGGCCGAGGTGCCGCTGCTCAGCCTGCCGACCGACAAGCCCCGCCCGGCGGTGCAGACCCACAACGGCGCCTCCGAGTTCTTCGTCCTGGACGAGGAGCTCAGCGCCCGGGTCCACGCGCTGGCCCGCGCGCACAACGTCACCGTCTTCATGGTGCTGCTCAGCGCCTACTACCTGCTGCTGCACGCCTACGCGGGCCAGGAGGACATCATCGTCGGCAGCCCGGTGACGGGCCGCACCGACGAGGAGTTCGCCGGCGTCTACGGCTACTTCGTCAACCCGCTGCCGCTGCACGTCTCGCTGGCCGGCGGGCCGACCGTGGCCGAGCTGCTGGAGCGGGTGCGGACCACCGTGCTCGGCGGGCTGGACCACCAGGAGTACCCGTTCGTGCTGCTGGTGGAGCAGCTCGGACTGCAGCACGACCCGAGCCGCTCGGCGGTCTTCCAGGCGATGTTCATCCTGCTGCACCACAAGGTCGCCACCGAGAAGTACGGCTACCACCTGGAGTACATCGAACTCCCCGAGGAGGAGGGTCAGTTCGACCTCACCCTGTCCGCCTACGAGGACGAGGCCGAGCGCCGCTTCCACTGCGTCTTCAAGTACAACACCGACCTCTTCCTGCCCGAAACGACGGCGCGGATGGCGCGCCACTACGTCAATCTGCTCGACGCGCTGACCACGGCGGGGCCGGAGCGGGCGGCCACCGGGCTGGAGCTGCTCGGCGAGCAGGAGCGGGCCGTGGTGCTCCGGGAGTGGAGCGGCGCCGACCGGCGGGTGCCGTTCGCCGAGCCGGTCCACGAGCTGGTGCTGCGCGCGGCGGCGGCCGACCCGGCGGCGCCCGCGGTGGCGGTGCCGGCCGAGTCGGGTCCGACGGCCCGGCTGACGTACGGCGAGCTGGCCGGGCGCTCCCGGCGGGCCGCCGCCCGGCTGCGGGCGCTGGGCGCCGGTCCGGGCACGGTGGTCGCGCTCTGCCTGGAGAAGTCGCCGGAGCTGATCGTGGCGCTGCTGGCGGTGCTCCGTACCGGCGCGGCCTACCTGCCGCTGGACCCGGGCCACCCGGTGGAGCGGCTGGCGTACCTGGTCGGCCACACCGGGGCCGGGCTGCTGGTCGGCGACGACCGCGAGCGGCTCGGCGGACTGCCGGCCCGACTGGTCACCCCCGCCGAACTCGGCGCCGACGGGTCCGCCGACGGGGCCACCGGCGCTGACCGCTCCAGCGAGGACGACGGCTTCACCGACGTGCCGGTGGGCCTCGACGATCCGGCCTACGTCATCCACACCTCCGGCTCCACCGGTCGGCCGAAGGCGGTGCGGGTCTCCCACGGCAACCTCGCCTCGGCGTACCGGGCCTGGCAGGCCGAGTACCGCTTGGACACCGACGCCCGGACCCACCTCCAGATGGCCGGCCCCGCCTTCGACGTCTTCACCGGCGACGTGGTCCGCGCGCTGTGCTCCGGCGGCACCCTGGTGCTGGTCGGCCGGGAGCTGCTGTTCAACACCGCCCGGCTGTACGAGGTGATGCGCACCGAGCGGGTGGACGCCGCGGAGTTCGTCCCGGCGGTGGTCCGCACCGTGCTGGACCACTGCGAACGCACCGGGCGGGACTTGGCGTTCATGCGGCTGCTGGTGGTCGGCTCGGACGTCTGGAAGGTCGAGGAGTACCGGCGGCTGAGCGCCCTGTGCGGCCCGCGGACCAGGCTGGTCAACTCCTACGGGCTCACCGAGACCACCATCGACAGCGCGTACTTCGAGGGGTCGACGGACGGGCTGGAGCCCAGCCGGATGGTCCCGATCGGGCGGCCGTTCCCGAACAGCGCCTTCCACCTGCTCGACGCCCAGGGCCGGCCCGTCCCGCCCGGGGTGACCGGGGAGCTGTGGATCGGCGGCTCCGGCGTGGCGCTCGGCTACCTCGGCGACGAGGAGCAGACCGCGCGCCGCTTCGCCACCCTGCCGCTCGGCGGCTCCGACGGCACCGAGCCGGTCCGGCTCTACCGCACCGGGGACCTCGCCCGCTGGGACGCCGACGGCGGGGTGCACCTGCTCGGCCGGGCCGATTCCCAGATCAAGGTGCGCGGCCACCGGATCGAGCTGGGCGAGATCGAGACCAGGCTGGCCGAATGGCCCGAGCTGGCCCGGGCGGTGGTCACCGTCCGGGCGGACCGCGGCGGCGAGCACGTGCTCTGCGCGTACTGCGTGCCGGCGCCCGGCCGGACCTTCGACCACCGGGCGCTCCGCCGCCACCTGGCCGGGCAGCTGCCGACCTTCATGATCCCGACCCACTTCACCGAGCTGCCCGCGCTGCCGCTCACCGCCAACGGCAAGGTGGACGTGGCGGCGCTGCCCGAGCCCCGTACGGACGCCGCCGAGGCCGCCGAGCCGCCGGTCACCCTCTACGAGGTCCGGATGGCCGAGCACTGGCGGGCACTGCTCGGCGTCGAGGAGCCGGGGCTCCAGCACGACTTCTTCGAGTCGGGCGGCTCCTCGATCAGACTGATCGAGCTGATCCACGGGCTGCAGGCCGAGTTCAACATCAGCATCCCGGTCAGCCAGCTGTTCAAGGTCACCACCCTGCACGGGATGGCGAAGACCGTGGAGCACATCATCACCGGCCGGATCGAGGGTGCCCAGCCCTACCTGGGCTTCAACCAGGAGCAGCGGCAGACGCTGTTCTGCTTCCCGCCGGCCGGTGGCCACGGGCTGGTGTACCGGCAGTTCGCGGCGCACCTGCCGGAGTACCGCACGATCGCCTTCAACTACGTGTCCGGGGACGACAAGGTCGACCAGTACGCCGACCTGGTCGAGGCGCTCCAGCCGGAGGGCCCGTGCGCGCTGCTCGGCTACTCGCTCGGCGGCAACCTCGCCTTCGAGGTCGCCAAGGAGCTGGAGCGGCGCGGCCGCGCGGTGCCCAATGTGGTGATCATGGACTCGCACCGGATCCCGGAGTCCTTCGACCTCGCCGACGAGCACCTGCAGGCCTTCGAGACCGAGCTCGCCGAGCACCTCCACCGGCACACCGGCTCCGCCGCCGTCGCCCGGGAGACCCGCGAACAGGCCCGGGACTACCTGCGGTTCTGCAGCCGCACCCCCAACCACGGGGTGGTCGCCGCCGCGCTCAGCGTGATCTCCGACGACGAGAAGGTGGCGCTGTACGAGGCCGGCCGGGACGGCGCCTGGCACGGCAGCTCGGCCACCCGGACGGCGGTCTTCAAGGGCTTCGGCACCCATGCCGAGATGCTCGACCGCGAGTTCATCGCCCACAACGCCGGGCTCGCCCGGTCGATCCTCACCGGAGCCGCCACCCATGCGTCCTGAGACGGCCCCCGGGCGGGCCCCGAGCCTGCCCGCCCCCGCCCGAGACACGGCCCCTGCCCGAGAGGCGGCCCCCGTACGAGAGGCGGCCCCCGCACGAGAGACGGATCCGACCATGCTCCGGCAGCACCCGCCGCTGACCTATCCGTTCGAGCCCAACGGCCTCGAACTCGACCCCCGCTACGCCGAGTTGCGCGATCAGCCGCTGGCCAGGATCCGGATGCCGTACGGCGACGGCGCCTGGCTGGCCACCCGGTACGAGGACGTCCGGGCGGTGCTCGCCGACCCGAGGTTCAGCCTGGCCGCCGCGATGGCCGAGGACCAGCCCCGGATGCGCCCGGTGTCCCGCACCGGCGCCGGCCTGTTCTCCACCGAGCCGCCCGAGCACACCCGGCTGCGCTCGCTGGTGGCCAAGGAGTTCAGCGCCCGCCGGGTGGAGCGGCTGCGGATCCGGGCCGCGGAGCTGGCCGACGAGCTGCTCGACGGCATCCTCGCCGCGGGCGGCCCGGCCGACCTGGTCGAGGACTTCGCGATCCCGATGCCGACCACCATCATCTGCGAGGTGCTCGGCATCCCCGCCGAGGACCACCGGATGCTCTGGCAGTGGGCGGAGACAGTGCTCTCCGCCGTCACCCCGGGCGAGGTGCTCGCGGTCGAGGGGCGGGCGTTCATCGACTACATGGCCGGGGTGCTGGAGCTGCGCGGCCGCGAGCCCGGCGAGGACCTCCTCACCACGCTGGTCCGGGCCTGCCGGGAGCAGCGGCTGATCGGCGAGGAGGAGCTCCTCTCCATCGCCTGCGACCTGCTGATCGCCGGCTTCGTCTCCACCACCAACCAGATCGGCAACTTCTTCCACCAGCTGCTGGTCAATCCCGAGGAGTTGGCGCGGCTGAGGGAGCGGCCCGAGCTGATCCCCAGGGCGGTCGAGGAGCTGATGCGGTACGTGCCGCTGCTCACCGGCTTCAGCCTGCCCCGCTACGCCACCGCGGACGTCGAGCTGGGCGGGGTGGTGATCCGGGCCGGCGAGGCGGTGATGATCGCGACCGCCGCCGCCAACCGGGACCCGGAGGTGTTCGAGGAGCCGGAGCGGCTGGTCCTCGACCGACCGGGCAACCCGCACATCGGCTTCGGCCACGGCGTGCACTACTGCATCGGCGCGCACCTCGCCCGGCTGGAGCTCCAGGTGGCGATCGAGCGGGTGCTGACCCGCCTGCCCGGCCTGCGGCTGGCCGTCCCCGAGCGCGAACTGCGCTGGAAGGAGGCCTCGATGGTGAACGGTCTGCAGGCGCTCCCGATCGCCTGGTGACCGCCGCCGCGGGCGGTACGACCAGGCACCTCCAGGCAAGGCAAGGACCACGAGGAAGGCCAGAAATGGCACGGCAGAAAGACACCGCACCCCGGCGGGAGTCGATGATCGTCATCGGCGGCGGTCTCGGCGGCCTGTCCACCGGGTGCTACGCCCGGATGAACGGCTACCGCACCAGGATCTTCGAGATGCACGAGATCCCCGGCGGCTCCTGCACCGGCTGGGACCGCAGCGACTTCACCTTCGACTGGTGCATCAGCTGGCTGCTCGGCAACGGGCCGGGCAACGAGATGTACCAGATCTGGCTCGAACTGGGCGCGCTCCAGGGCAAGGAGATGCGGCACTTCGACGTCTTCAACATCGTCCGGGGCCGGGACGGCCGGGCGGTCCACTTCTACTCCGACCCGGACCGGCTGGAGGCGCACCTGCTCGGCCTCTCGCCGGCCGACGCCGCCCCGATCCGCGAGTTCTGCGCCGGGATCCGCACCTTCCGCAAGGCGCTCGCGGCCTATCCGTTCCTCAAGCCGGTCGGGCTGATGGGCCGGCTGGAGCGCTGGCGGATGCTGGCCTCCTTCGCCCCCCACTTCAACACCATCCGCAAGTCGATCACGCTGCTGATGACGGACTTCTCGCAGCGGTTCCGCGACCCGCTGCTGCGCGAGGCGTTCAACTTCATCCTCTACGAGAAGCACCCGGCCTTCCCGGTGCTGCCGTTCTACTTCCAGCTCGCCTCGCACGCCAACCACGCCGCCGGGGTGCCGGAGGGCGGTTCGCTCGCGCTGGCGCGGTCGATCGAGGAGCGCTACCTCGGGCTCGGCGGCGAGATCACCTACAACGCCAAGGTCGAGGAGATCCTGGTCGAGCGGGACCGCGCGGTGGGTGTGCGGCTCAGCGACGGCCGGGAGTTCCGCGCCGACATCGTGGTGTCCGCCGCCGACGGCCACACCACCGTGATGAAGCTGCTCAAGGGCCAGTACCTCAACGACACCTACCGGCGGCTCTACACCTCGCTGATCGACGAGCCGGGCCAGCTGTCGCCCGGGTACGTGTCGCTCTTCCTGGGGCTGCGCAAGCCCTTCCCCGAGGGCGACCCGTGCACCACCCACCTGCTGGGCGAGCGGGAGACGGCCGAGCTGACCGGGATCCGCTGCCCCTCGGTGAACGTGCAGTTCCGCACCCGGCACTACCCGGAGCTGGCGCCGGAGAACTCCACCGTGGTGTTCGCGACCTACTTCTCCGACATCGCCCCCTGGCGGGCGCTGCACGAGGGCCCCGAGCAGTCCTCCCGGGTGCGGCGCGGCGAGGAGCTGCACACCCTGCCGGTCAAGCACGGCCGGGAGTACATGGCGGCCAAGCGGCGGGTCCGCAACGGCATCGTCGGCTTCCTGGACGAGCGGTACCCGGGCTTCAAGGCCGCGGTGGCCGTCGCCGACGTGTCCACCCCGCTGACCCAGGTCCGCTACACGGGCGTCTACGACGGCACCTTCCCCGGCTGGAACCCCTTCGTGGAGGGTGCCGAGACGGTGGAGGAGGAGATCAAGAAGAGCGGCCCGGTGCTGCCCGGGCTGTCGAACTTCTACCTCTCCGGGGTCTGGGCGACCATCGGCGGGCTGATCCGGGCGGCCGCCGCCGGGCGGCACGTCATGCAGTTCGTCTGCCGGGACGACGGGGTGGAGTTCACCGCCGGGATCGACCCGAGCGCCCCGATGCCGACCCACCTGGTCATCCCGGTGGGCCGGCCCGCGGAGCCGGGCCGGCGGACGGTGCCGCAAGCCGCCGGAAAGGCCGCCGGGAACGCGGGCAGCCCCGCCCGCCCGGGCGGCAAGGGCGACGAGAACAGCAAGGGCGACGAGAACAGCAAGGACAGCGAGAACGTGCAGACGGGAGCCCTGGCATGAGGATCGAGAAGTGGGTGGTCCGGGAGCACCTGGACGGTGTGCCCGACGTCAACCGCGTCTACGAGAAGGTCGTGGAGGACGTCCGGATCGACCTGCGGCCGGACGAGATGCTCTTCCGGACCAGGTACGTCTCGGTGGACCCGTACCAGAACGGCCTGGCGCTGGAGACGCCGATCGGCCACCACATGGGCGCCGACTCGATCATGGAGGTGGTCGAGGCCGGTCCGGCGGCGGCCTTCGCGGTCGGCGACCTGGTGCAGGGCTTCGGCGGCTGGCGCACCCACGTCGTCCACAACGGCGCCGAGGAGCTGTGGACGACCGGCATCTTCCCGATGGTGTTCCCGGCCTACCGCCGGCTCGACCCGTCCTGGTACGACGAGCGGCTGCCGGTGTCCAGCGCGCTCGGCATCATGGGCGCGCCCGGGATGACGGCCTGGGGCACGCTCACCCGCTTCCTGGAGGTCCGGCCCGGCGACACCGTGGTGGTCAGCGGCGCCTCCGGCTCGATCGGCACCCTGGTGGGCCAGTTGGCGAAGCGGGCCGGGGCCGGCCGGGTGGTCGGCACCACCGGCTCGCCGGGCAAGGCCGAGTACCTGCGTGGGCTGGGCTTCGACGAGGTGGTGCTCTACACCCAGGGCGACGACGCGGAGAAGGCCCGGCAGGCGCTGCTGCTGGCCGCGCCGGACGGCGTCGACCGGTACTTCGACAACCTGGGCGGCACGGTCACCGACGCGGTGTTCACGATGCTGAACGTGGACAGCCGGGTGGCGGTCTGCTGGCAGTGGGCGACCACGGTGAACGGTGAGCTGACCGGGCCGCGGCTGCTGCCGTACATCATGTTCCCGCGCACCACGATCCGCGGCATCTTCGCCCAGGAGTGGTTCACCGAGCCGCTGTTGGCGCAGATGCACCAGGAGCTGGGCGGGCTGGTCCGGGACGGGGAGATCCGCTACCACCAGACCGTGCACAAGGGCTTCGACGGGATCCCGGCGGCCTACCGCAGCCTCTACCTGGACCGCGAGCACAACCGGGGCAAGGTGCTGGTCGAGGTCTGACCCGGGCGGGATCCGAGCCGGTACGCCGGCGGGAGGGGGTGCCCTCCCGCCGGCGGCGGATCACTCGTCGTCGAGGTCGAGGTCGATGTCGAACGCGCCGGCGTCCGAGCCGTCCGGGGTGCCGCTGATCGCGTACCCCTGGCGGCGCGCCTCGTAGCAGGCCACCGTGGCGGCGGCGGAGACGTTCAGCGAGCCGACCCGGCCCAGCTGGGGCACGAAGACCACCTGGTCGCAGAGGGCGAGCGCGTCCGCCGTGATCCCCCGGTCCTCGTGGCCCAGCACGAAGGCGACGGCCGGGGTCAGCTCGGCGGCGAACATCGGCACCGCCTCGTCGGCCAGTTCGAGGCCGACCACCTTGAAGCCGTCGGCCTTCGCCGCGGCCACCGCCTCGGCGACGGTGGGGAAGTGCTCCACCTTCAGGTACTTGTCGGTGCCCATCGCGGCCTTCTGCGCGCCGGACGAGCGCACCGACGGGGTGTCACCGGTGAGGTAGAGCTTCTCCGCACCCATCGCGGCGCCGGTCCTGACCACCGAGCCGACGTTGAACGGCGACTGGAGGTTCTCCAGGATCATCGCGAGCCGGAACTCGTTGCCACGCCGCCAGGAGCGGTGCAGCCGCTTCAGTTCGGTCCCGCGGAGCTGCTTCACGACGTCGTCCCTCGTCCACTCTCGGGGCCCTCGCCCGCCGTCGGGCGGGGCCGCGCTTCCAGAATCCGGAACCCGTTGACCGAGGTCAGCCGGGTGGTCGGCCAGCCGTGCTCGTTCAGCCACTTCTGCAGCGAGTCCGAGCCGAGGTGCTTCTGCACCACCAGGAAGGCCGAGCCGTCCGGGGTGAGCCGGTCCAGCCACTGCTCCAGCAGCCGCCGCAGCGCCGCCTTGCCGATCCGGATCGGCGGGTTGGAGTAGATCGCCGCGAACCGCAGTTCGGCGGGGACCTCCTCCGGCAGCGCGGCGTGCACATTGCCCAGGCCCAGCGACTCCGCGTTGTCCCGGACCAGGTCCAGGGCGCGGCCGTTGACGTCCACCGCCCAGACCGGGAGCCGCTTGCGGCGGCTCGCCCAGGTCAGCGCGATCGGGCCGTAGCCGCAGCCGATGTCCAGGATCGGGCCGCGCACCCGGGGCGGCGGCGCCTGCTCCAGCAGGATCCGGGTGCCCGGGTCCAACCGGCTGCGGGAGAAGACGCCCGCGTCGGTGCTGAGCTCCAGGGTGAGGTCCGGCAGGGTGACCGTGATCGGCCGGCGCTCGCTGGCGACCTCGGGTGCACCGGAGAAGTAGTGCGAGCCGGACATGCGTTTCCCCGTCGTTCGTAAGGGCCTCGGGGCCACCGGGAGGTGTGGGTAAGCCCTGCTGGTACGGCTCCGATCGTACCCCGGTGCCCGGCGGGGCCCGTGTCCCGCGCGGTGGGGGTCAGGGCGCCCCGGGGGTCTTGCGGGTGGCCACGTTGATCCGGTTCCAGGCGTTGATGGTGAAGCAGAGCGAGATCAGCCCGGCGAGCTCCGGCTCGGGGAAGAGCTCGGCGGCCCGCTCGTACACCGCGTCGGAGACGCCGTCGCCGATGCGGGTGATCTGCTCGGCCAGCGCGAGGGCGGCCCGTTCGCGCTCGCTGTAGACGCCCTCGGGGGCCTCGCGCCAGACCGGGAGCAGATAGATCCGCTCGTCGCTCTCCCCGGCCTTGCGGGCGTCCTTGACGTGCATGTCCAGGCAGTAGGCGCAGCCGTTGAGCTGGGAGGAGCGGACCTGCACCAGCTCGACCAGCGCCGGGTCGAGGCCCTCGCGGGCGGCGGCGTCCAGGGCGATCATCGCCCGGAACACCTTGGGGGCGGTGCGGGCGAAGTCGAGGCGGGCGGTGGGCCGGGGGGTGGCGGTGTTCGTCATGGGTACGAGCCTAGGAACGGGGTGCACCCCGGACATGGTGCATTCCGGGACCGTTCTCCCGGGTCAATTCCCGGGGCGGGCAACACGCCGGGGGCCCGGCGGCGCGTCGCGCCGGGCCGGTGACCGACGGATACTGCGAGTACCCCGGCGGGCCGGACCCACGGGCCGGGGAATGCCTCCGAGGAACCTTCGAGGAACGAGGACGGACACCATGCCGCAGAACCACGAGGACTACCTGGACGAGGTCGCCGAGGCCGTGGAGTCCGAGAACGAGGTGGCGGAGGACGAGTACGACGAGCTGGCCGAGCGCCGCGCACTGGGCGCGGACCCGGCCACCGAGGTCGCGGACGTCGCCGAGCAGAGCCGGATCGTCCCGCTGGACGAGGACGAGTACCGGGAGTAGCCGCGGACCCCTCGCGTACCCGGGCAGGCCCCGGCTAGAGCGCCCCGCGGCGCTGGAGCCAGGTGAACGCCGCCCACCCGGGCAGCACCGGCAGCACGAAGGTGAGCAACCGGTAGAGCGCGACGGCGGCCAGCGCGCCGCCCTCGTCCATCGAGGGGACCAGTTTCAGCAGGGTCACCAGCGCGCTGTCCACGAAGCCCGCCCCGCCGGGGGTCGGGGCCGCGTTCCCGGCCGCGTTGCCGACCAGGAACACCACCCCGACCGAGGCGAAGGACGGTGCCTGCCCGACCGCCCGGGCGCAGCAGTACAGACAGGCGATCAGGGTCAGCGACACCAGCAGCTGCCCGGTGAAGCCGACCGCCAGCCGCCCCGGGTTGCGCAGCAGCTCCACCAGCCGGGGCAGCACCTCGGCGGTCAGCGGGCGCAGCCGGGCGGCCAGCCAGCGCCGGGCCGGCGGCACCGCGGACACCGAGGCCAGCAGGACGCCCGCCGCCGCGAGGCCGCCGACCACGGCCGGCAGGGCGTCCAGTTCGGAGCTGCCGGGCTCGACACCGGTCAGGTAGACGAACGCGCCGAGCTGGAGCAGGTGCAGGACCAGGCCGAGCAGCTGGCCCGCGCCGACGCTGGACAGGGCCTGTGCGGTCGGGATGCCGGCCCGCTGGAGGAAGCGGGTGTTCAGCGCGACGCCGCCGACCCCGCCGGGGGAGACCAGCTTGACGAAGGAGCCGGCCACCTGGGCGAGCACGGCGTTGCGGAAGTCCAGCCGCTCGGGGACGAAGCCGACGAAGCCCATCGCCCCCGCGACATGTCCGGCGGCCGCGGCCAGCACGGCGAGGGCGAGCCAGAACGGGTCGGCGTCGGCGACGGTCGCGATCGGGTTCCGCTCGGTGGCGAACAGCTGCGGCAGCAGCAGCCACCCGGCCACCACGCCGCCGACGACGGCGAGCAGGGTGCGGGGGCGCAGCCGCTCCAGCCGGACCGGCCGGACGGGCGCCTGCGGGCGGCTGCGGAGCACCTCGGCGCGGATCCCGTCCAGCAGGTCGGGGCCGGGGCCGTCGGCGGGCGCGGCGGCGGGTGACTCCGGGCCGGTGCGCTGCGGAGGCACCCGGGGCGCGGTCGTCGCGGCGCCGCGGCGGGCGGCCTGTTTGAGCGCCGCCCGGGTGCCGCGGGCCAGCGCGATGGGCTGGAGCAGCGGCAGGGCGGCAGCGACCGCGTCCGGGCCGAGCACCGACACCGCCGCGCGCACCGAGCGCTCGGCCCCGGTGCGCAGCGCGAGCGTGGTGAGCAGCTGGGCGATGTCGCTGAGCAGTACCAGTTCCCCGGCCGCGATGTCCCCGTCCGCGAGGCCCACCAGGTGCACCGCCCCCGCCGGGTCGACCAGCAGCGCGGAGGGCACCAGCGCGCGGTGCGCGATGGCGCGCCGCTGGAGCAGCGCCAGCTGGCCCCAGACGTCGGCGAGCAGCGCGTCGGTGATCTCCTCGTCGGCCAGCTCGTCCAGGGTGCGGCCGGGCAGCCGCCGGTAGGCGACCAGCGCGGCGTCCCGGCCGAGTTCGGCGGTGGCGGCGACCGGGCGGGTGCGGACCCCGGCGGCGACGGCCGCGTAGGAGACCAGGGCCTCGTGCTCCAGGCCGGTGCGCAGTGAGCGCAGCGCGCGCGGGTGCGGGGCGGTGCGCAGTCGCAGCCGGCGCCAGGCCCGCTGCACCAGGGCGGCGGTGACCGCCTGCCGGTCGAGCAGCTGGACGTCCAGGTCGGGGTGGTCGCCGCGCTGGCGGACCAGGTAGCGGTCCGGGCCGTTCGGGGTGACGGAGACCGGGTGCAGACCGGCCTCGCGCAGGCTGTGCAGGAGCTGTCCGGGCCGGGGCCGGGGGTCCGGGGTGCCGACGGCCCAGCGGGTGCCGTGGGCGGCCGTCCAGCCGATCAGTACACCGAGCAGCAGTGCGGTCGGGGTGGCCGCCCCGGCGGCGATCCCGGCCAGTGCGGACAGGGTGAGGACGGTCCACGGCACCCGGCGTTCACGGGCCGCGGAGGCGGTGAGGAAGGCCAGGACGGGTGCCAGGTAGCCGTAGACCGGCTCGGTGTGGGCGAGCGGGGCGCCGGGCAGTGGCCGGGTCAGTGCGGAGACCAGGGAGAACGGCGCGGGGCCGTCGATCCACAGCGCGAAGAGGAGGGTGACGCCGTACGCCAGGACGGCGGCCAGCACGCCGTCGGCGAGCTGCTGGAGGACGTGCCGCCGGTCGGTCCCGGGGGCGAGCAGCCGGCGGGCGGCCGAGCAGCCGGGCAGGAGCAGCAGGGCGGCGGTGGTGAGGCCGGTGGCGACGCCGCCCAGCGGGTGCGGGACCAGGGCGGCGGCGCCGCCGACGTCCTCGGCGAGGCCGTTGGTGGTGGCGCGGGCGTAGTCGGCGGACAGCAGGGTCAGGGCGATCACGACGAGTCCGGCGAGCAGCCGGATCAGCGCGGCCGGCTGCCGGACCCGGCCGGTGGCGGCTATCCCCGGGGGCTCGGGCGGGCGTGGGGGGCCGCCCGTCGTGCCACCCGAAGTACCGCCCCCCGTGCTGTCGTCCGTGCCTTCGACCGTGCCGCCGGTCCTGCCACTTGTCGCGTTCCCCGCCACATCCGCCACGGATGGCATGCTCCCACGAGCCCCCGGCAGCGTGTCTCGGGGCGCGGGGCGGGCCCGTCGTCACTACCCTGCGTCCCATGAGCGCCTGCGAAGACCTCGCCGCCGCACCCCGGGACCTCGCGCCCCTGCCACCCCTGGACGGCTGCGCCGACTGCCTGGCGCAGGGGCGCCGGGACTGGGTGCACCTGCGGCTCTGCCTGGACTGCGGCCGCATCGGTTGCTGCGACTTCTCGCCGCAGCGGCATGCCACCGCGCACTTCCACAACAGTTCCCATCCGGTGATCCGCTCCTACGAGCCGGGGGAGGACTGGCGTTGGTGCTACGTCCACGAGCTCATGGGGTGACGGTCCGGCCGGGTCGGCGCCCCGGCCGGGGTGACGTTCGGGCCGGGTTGACGTTCGGGTGCCCATGGGTTGAGGTGTAACTCCCGACAGATCTGGACATAACGCCCGTACGGCCCTCGGTCGGTTCCTGTCCGGCCGGCGGCCGCCGAAGGGAGCCGACGATGACCAAGCAAACAGCGGGAAGCCCTCACAAGCTCCGCCGCGGCACCCAGGAGCTGTTGGAGCGCCGGGGGATGGCCACGATGCCGATCACGCTCCCGCCCCTTCCGGCCGGCACCGCGCGGACCGCCACCGGATCGGCGAGCGCCGCCTTCCGGCACGGCGGCCGGGACTCCGCGACCGCCGTCCCGCACTCCGTGCCCGCGCACCACGCCGAACTCAAGGGGCACCGCCACCGCGGGGCCGAGAAGCACAGCGCGCACTGAACCGGCTGCGCGCCCCGGCCGCCGTCCTGACCGCCGCCCTGATGTGCGGTCAGGGCCGGTTCGGGGCGCGCGGCGGCGCTGTCGGTGGCCTGCGGTACGTTCGGGGTGATCGACGGCGGCGGGCGAGTGGGGGTACGGGCGATGGCCGAGCTGATGACGGAGGAGCCGGTCGAGCTCCAGCTGGAGCGGTACCGGACGGAGTTGACCGGGTACTGCTACCGGATGCTCGGCTCGGTCTTCGAGGCCGAGGACGCGGTCCAGGACACCATGGTCCGGGCCTGGCGCGGACACCGCGGTTTCGAGGGCCGCGCCGCGCTGCGCTCCTGGCTCTACCGGATCGCCACCAACGTCTGCCTGGACGCGCTGAACGGCCGCAACGCCCGGGCCCGGCCGATGGACCTGGCCGGCCCGTCCACCGTGGCCACCGCGACCGATGCCCAGCTGCCCGAGATCACCTGGCTCGGCCCGGCGCCGGACGGCCGGGTGGTGCCCGAGACCGGCGATCCGGCCGAGGTGGCCGCGCAGCGCGAATCGGTGCGGCTGGCCTTCGTCGCCGCGCTCCAGCGGCTGGCGCCCCGGCAGCGGGCGGTGCTGATCCTGCGCGAGGTGCTCGGCTGGCGGGCCAACGAGGTCGCCGAACTGCTCGGTGTCACCGTCGCCTCGGTGAACAGCGCGCTCCAGCGGGCCCGGGCCGCGCTCGCCGCCGACCCCGCCGCCACCCGCCCGGCCCCGACCCTGGACGAGGACCACCGGGCCCTGCTGGCCCGGTACGTCGCCGCCTTCGAGGCGTACGACATGGACGGTCTGGCGGCGCTGCTGCACGAGGACGTCACGCTCAACATGCCGCCGTTCGCGCTCTGGCTGACCGGGCACGCGGACATCCGGGAGTGGATGCTCGGCCCCGGGTGCGGCTGCCGGGGCTCCCGGCTGGTGCCGGTGGTGGCCAACGGCAGCCCGGCCTTCGGGCAGTACCGGCCGAGCCCGGACGGCGGGCACGAGCCGTGGGCGCTGATCGTGCTGGAGGTGTCAGCGGGCCGGATCACCGGGGTCACCAACTTCCTCGACACCGAGGTGCTCTTCCCGCTGTTCGGTCTGCCGCCCCGGCTGGAGGCCGGGGAGTAGTCGGCTCTCCTCGCCGTCCTCCTCGTCCTCGTCGTCCGGTTCGACGAGCAGGACGGCGGCCAGCCCGCTGAACGCGAGCAGTTCGCGCAGCGGGCCGTTGGCGTTGCGCAGGACGAGCCGCACGCCGTGCCGGGCCGCGGCGCGCCGCAGCCGGGCCAGGGCGTCGACCACGGCCAGGTCGGGGGCGGCCAGTGCGCCCAGATCGCAGATCAACGGTCGGGTGGCGGAGGTAAGGGTCTCGGTCTTCACCCAGGGGAGACCGCTCCGGCGCACGGGGCTCATCGGCCCGCCGGAAATTTCTCCGGAAAAAACTTCGCCGGGGAGCGATGAGTTTCCGCCGGGCCCCCGGTCTAACCCTGTGAAAGCGCGGCACCGAGCCGCGCCCGCACCGAACAGAGGGAACCACCACCATGACCGAGAACCTCGGCACCCTGTCCATCGTCCGCGAGCTGCCGGCCACCCCGGCCGAGGTGTTCCGGGCCTACGTCGAGCCCGAGCAGTTCGTCCGCTTCTGGGGCCCGGTCGGCACCAGTGTCCCGCTGGACACCGTGACCATCGAGCCGGAGGTGGGCGGGCGCTTCGACAGCACGATGGTGCTGGAGGCCACCGGCGACCGCTACCCGGTGCGGGGCCGGTTCACGGCGGTCCGCGAGGGCGAGATGCTGGAGTTCCTGGAGGAGGGCGTCGGCCTCACCGGCCGGATCACCCTCACCGACCTCGGCGACGGCCGGACCGAGGTGCGCATGGAGCAGGAGAACGTCCCGGCGATGTTCCTGGGCCCGGAGGCCGAGGCCGGCCACAACTCCAGCTTCGACCGGCTGGTCGAGCACCTCGCGGCCCGTCGCTGAGGCCGGCGGGGCCCGGCTGGCAGAGTGGGGCGCACATCGTCCCCGAGTCCGAGGAGGGCCCGCCGTGCCGGTCGAGCCGTTGAAGTCCCGTGAAGAGTGGCTGGCCTCGTTGCCCCGGATCTACGCCGCGGCGGGGTGCGTCCTGCGGGACGCGTCCGGGCGGATCCTGCTGGTGAAGGCCGGGTACCGGGAGCACTGGCAGTTCCCGGGCGGGACGATCGACCTCGGGGAGGGTCCGGCCGAGTGCGCGGCCAGGGAACTGCTGGAGGAGACCGGCATCGTCCGGGAGGCCGGCGAACTGCTGGCCATCTCCTGGACCCACCCCTCGGGCGAACTCGACCACCCGGCCGAGCACTTCCTGTTCGACTTCGGCAGCGTCCCGGACGGCACCCCCGTGACCGTCCCGGCCGGCGAACTCGACGACCACCGCTGGGTCGAGGACCAGGAGGCGCTCGAACTCCTCGGTCCGGCCCGGTCGTTGCGGCTGCGCGCGGCGCTGGAGGCGCAGGCCGACGGCCGGGTGCGGATCATCACCACGCGTGTGTCGGGCTTCTGACCGCGACCCGCGACCCGTGACCCGTGACCGGCGTCCCGTGACCGGCGTCCCGGCCGTCCCGGCCGGTGTCCCGGGGGCGCGCCCGTCCCGCGGCCCCCGGAACGGTCCGGTCACGCCGGCTCGGCGCCGGTGCCGTCGGTGCCGGGGACGATGAACGCGGCGAGGATCTCGACGACGAACCGCTCGATCCCGTCCTTCCGCACACCGAGGTCGTCCAGCACTCCGGCGCCGTTCTCCAACTCCAGCAGGGCGAGCAGGATGTGCTCGGTGCCGACGTAGTTGTGACCGAGCTTCAGCGCCTCCCGGAAGGTCAGTTCCAGCACCTTCTTCCCCCGGGCGTCGTAGGGGATCAGCGCCGGCACCTCGGCGGCCGGGGCGGGCAGCGCCGCCGTCGCGGCGGTGCGCAGCGCCTCCGGGGTGACACCCTGGTCGACGAGCGCCCGCGCGGCCAGGCCGTCGGGCTCGACCAGCAGGCCGAGCAGCAGGTGCTCGGCCCCGATCTCGGCGTTGCCGGCCCGGCGGGCCTCCTCCTGGGAGGCCATCACCACGTGCCGGGCCCGGTCGGTGAACCGGCCGAAGCCCTGGCTGGGGTCGAGGTCGTTGGGCGTGGCCGGGTCCTTGGGCACGAAGCGCTTCTGCGCGGCCTGCTTGCTGACCCCCATGCTGTGGCCGATGTCGGTCCAGGAGGCGCCGGAGCGGCGGGCCTGGTCGACGAAGTGGCCGATCAGGTGATCCGCGAGCTCACCGAGGTGGTCGGCCGCGATGACGGCGTCCGAGAGCTGGTCGAGCGCATCCGGGTGGAGCTTCTTGATCGCGTCGATCAGGTCGTCGAGGCGCAGCGGAGTGGTCTTGGGAACGATCGGATTCTCCATGCCGTCAACCGTAGGTTGTCGACGCCAAATCGTCAACCATCGGTTGACGATGGGCGGAGTTGGAGTCTCAGAGGGCCAGCAGCCGGCTGCGGACGGCCGCGAGGTCGGCGGTGGAGACGCCGGCGGCCGACAGTCGGGCGACCGGGTCGAGGCCGGCGAGGGCGGTGTGCACGGCGGCTTCGGCGGTGGTGCCGGCCTCGGCGAGCACGGCGTCGATCCGCCGGTACTGGTCCGGGAGGCCGAGCATGCCGTAGAGGGGGCGGACATTGGCGGCGCTCAGCAGGTAGTCGGCGACGATCTCGGCGGGCTCGACCTCGGCGAGGGCGAGCAGCAGCAGCGCGGCGAGGCCGGTCCGGTCGCGGCCGGCGCCGCAGTGCACGACCAGTCCGCCGGGGCGGGCGCCGGCGATCGTCGCGATCAACTCGGCGGCGGCGCGCGGACAGTGGTCCAGATAGGGGCGCAGGGCGAGCGGGGTGCCGTCGAGGTGGCCGTAGGTCTGCCACCAGGCGGGGCCGGCGAGTTCGTCCAGCGGGACGCGGATCAGTTCGACGTCCCCGGGGAGCGGGAGGAGCGGCTTGTACTCCTCGATGTTGCGCAGGTCGACGACGGTGCGCACGCCGTGGTCGAGCAGGGCGTCCCAGCCCTCGGCGGTGAGGCGGTCGAGGTTGTCGGCCCGGACGATCGCCCGGCGGGTGGTGCGGGCGCCGGTGGTGGTGGGCAGTCCGCCCAGGTCACGGACGTTGAGGCAGCCGTCCCAGGCGAGCGTGCGGTCCTCGGTGGCGGTGGTGCGCGCGTCTGCCCGGCTCATCAGGTTCCCCGTTTTCCTCGGCGAGGGGGTCCCGTTACCCCCTCGTTATGTGGACTACCGGTGGAGCGGGATGGTTCCTCGGATCGTCCGATGATCAGAGCGTGACGATGCGACAGCGTTCGGTCGGCGGCCCGTCGGCGTTCGGGTGCCGTTCAGGCGGCGGCCTCGGTGCGGACCAGCTTCTCCATCGGCTGCGCGGCGGCCTGGCCGAGCACCGAACCCGCGACGATCGCGCCGACCAGCAGCACGGTGGACAGCCACGCCATGGTCGCCACCGGCAGGGTGAAGGCGCCGGCCACCCGGGCCACGCACTCGGCGAGCAGCGCGGAGCCCCAGATGACGGAGAACAGCCGCTCGTAGCGGCGGAACGGCCGCGAGCCGGCGGCGAGCCGGTCCCAGGCGGCCTCCCTGGCCGTCTCGCCCTTGGTGAGGAAGGGCCGCAGCGCGGCGGACATCAGCGGCCGCGCGGTCAGCGCGGAGCCCAGGATCGCCAGGGCCATGAAGCCGCTGAGCACGGCCTCCTTGGCGAGCATCAGCCGGGCGTCGCCGCTGACGGTGGTGAGCACCAGGCCGACCAGGTTCACCCCGAGCATCAGGGCGGCGAAGCGGTTCAGCGTCCGGTCCTTGACCAGGCCGAGGACGGTCCGGGCGACCGGGAACACGCTGCTCCAGGCCAGGGCGGCGAACTCGCTCGTCCCGAGGCCGGAGTGGAGGAGGTAGAAGGCGGCGAGCGGGCCGGCGATGTCGACGGCGAGCGGGCGGAGGGCCTTGGCGAGCGGCTGCGGGGCCTTGGCGGTGACGGCCTCGGTGGTGGCGGTGCCGGTGGTGACGGCGCTGGTGGCGGCGATCTGGCTCATGGTGGGTCCTCCCCGGACTGGCTGCTCGGTCGGCGGGGCGTTGCCCGCTCCGTCGTGCCTCCAGTGTTCCGAGCGGGACCCCTCGGCCAGCAGTGCCGTCCGTTGCGGGATCCGCATGACAGTTGTCACGGTGCGCGCCGTGACCGTGCCGCCGAGCTGCGAAGACGCTTGGCCAATGGGCGAATTGACGTGACGTCGGGCCGACCGCCGGTCAGGGGCGCTCGAAGTCCCAGAGCGGTCGGCCCAGGGTGTCCGCGCAGTGGACGGCGGCGAAGCGCTCGTCCTCGGCCGACAGGAATCCCTGGGCGACGCCGTGCAGCACCGTGCGCGCGGCCGCGTCCGCCCGGGTCCAGGCGCCGGTCAGCACCAGCACCGCGCCGACCAGCTCCGCGCGCTGGATCCGGGCCACCGGGACGGCCAGCAGCGTGGTGTTGACCTGCTCCAGCTCGTCGGCGGACAGATAGGTCTCCCCGCTGCCGCCGCCGCGCTCCAGGTCGAGCCGGCGGCGCAGCTCGGGCAGCCCGTAGTGGCGGACGGCGGCCACCGAGTCGTCCAGCGCGACCTGCCAGCGCGGGCCGGGCAGCACCTCCCACCAGACGTCCTCCCGCACCGGCAGCAGCTCGCCGATCCGGGACCGCCAGGACTCGATGCCGTAGACGGCGCGCGGGTCCGGGCGCGGACCGGGGAAGGCCGCGGCGGACCAGTCGGCGCGGCTGACCAGGCTCAGGTCGAAGGTGTAGCGGACCCGTCCGTCGGCGCGCCGCTCGACCACGCCGACCAGGGCCCAGTGGGTCGGGTCGGGGAGGGCGAAGGTCCGCCGCCCGCCGGTGAGGCCCAGGAGCCGGAGCGCGGGCGCGAGGTGGTCGCGCAGGCCGCGTTCGTGGAACTCGCGGGCGGTGGTCATGACGGTCCCTGGGGGTCGGGGCAGACAGCACTCGGCGGCACCCGGGGCGCGGGAGGGGCAGGGCGCGGGCGGCGGCCGGAACGGATCGTTCACCTACAACGTAGGCAGGGCGGCGTCTGCGCGGCCGTGGGCGAAGGCCAGCAGGTCCCGGGACCTTCGCCCCGCGCGCGGGCTGGCCAAGGGCCCGGCGACGTGGCGTCCGCCGGGCCCGGTGCCGCCCGCCGACCGGCTCCGGCGACGCGTGCTCCCCGCCCCGGTGCCGGCTGCCTTTCCCGGCCGGGTCCGGGCCGGGTAACGGTCGGGCTCACCGGACCGGGGCGTTCGCCCGGATGGCGCATGATGTGGCGGGTGCAGAGTGCAGAACGCCCCGGAGCGGGCACCGACAGCCCCGTCGGCCGGTCCGGACCGGTGACGACGTCAGGCCCGCCCCCCGGCCCGCCCGCGCGCGAGGCCCCCGTCGATCTGACCGAGGCCGTCCGGGCCGCCCAGCGCGGGGACGAGGAGGCCTTCCGACTGCTCTTCCGCAGCGTGCAGCCGGGTCTGCTCCGCTATCTGCGGGTCCTGGTCGGTGGCCGGCCCGAGGACGCCCAGGACGCCGAGGACATCGCCTCGGAGGCCTGGCTCCAGATCGCCCGCGACCTGGGCTCCTTCTCCGGGGACGGTGACGGCTTCCGCGGCTGGGCCGCGACCGTCGCCCGCAACCGGGCCCTGGACCATCTGCGGGCCCGGCGCCGCCGGCCGGTCGCCGACCTGCCGTTCGAGTACCTCGCCGAGCTGGCCGGCGGGGACGACACGGCCGGGGCGGCCCTCGCCTCCGTCGGCACCTCGGACGCGCTGGCGCTGATCTCCCGGTTGCCCCGGGACCAGGCCGAGGCGGTGCTGCTCCGGGTGGTGATGGAGCTGGACGCGAACAGCGCCGCCCAGGTGCTGGGCAAGCGCTCCGGGAGCGTCCGGATGGCCGCGCACCGGGGGCTGAAGCGGCTCGCCGAACTGCTGGAGCAGTCCTTCCCGACAGGTGGGGGCGGTGGTGCGGCCGGTGCCGGGATCCCGGCCTCGCGGTCGGTCCCCGACAACGGTCCGGCGGGCAGCGGGACCGTGCGGCAGGGCCGTGGAAGATCCGCGAGAAAAAGTTCTCCCCAAGGTGTGACAGAACGCCGGGCCGCGACGCTGAAGGACATGAGATGAGCACCAACCGACCCCGTCGGATCGACCGTGACACCGCCGAGCAGCTGCTCGCCGGTGCCGTGGGCGGCCCGCCGGCCGGACAGGGCGCCTCGCTCACCGGCCCGGACGGCAGTACCGGGCGCACGGGGTCCGCCCGGTCCGAGTCCGGGCCGGAACAGCGGGTCGCCCGTGTGCTCGCCGCCGCCGCGGCGCCGGCGACGGGTGGCGAACTGGCCGGGGAGGAGGCGGCCCTGGCCGCGTTCCGGGAGGCCCGTCTCGCGTCCGCAGCAGCACCCGCCGCACCCGCACCCGTCCGGAGACGTTCGATGGCCGCCGCCACGCTGACCAGGGCCTTCAGTACGAAGGCCGCTGCCGTCGTGCTCGGTGCCACGGCGCTGGGCGGGGTCGCGGTCGCGGCCGGCACGGGCAATCTGCCGGTGCCCCTGGGCGGCGGTTCGGACCAGCCGCACCGGGGCGTGGTCGCCCCGGACACCTCAGCTCCCTCGGCCGGCACGACGACGCGGGCCGAGGCACCGGCCGCCCGCCCGGCGAACCCGCCGTCCACACCCGGTCCGACCGGTGGCGTGAGCGGCGGTGCGTCGTCCGGCAGTCCGTCCCGTCCCGGCACCGCCCCGGGCAGCCCGGCCGCCGGGGATCCGACCACCGCCGATCCGTCCGGGCCGGAGAAGCGGCCCAGGGAGACACCCACCCGCACCCCGGGGGAGGGCCGGAGCTCCTCGACCCCGGGCGTCAACGCCGCCCTCTGCAAGGCGTTCGCCGACCGGGTGGGCAAGGGCGAGCGCCCGAGGCTGCTGGTCGCCGATCCGCAGTTCGGCGCCCTGGTCGCGGCGGCCGGCGGGCCGGACAAGGTGGCGGACTACTGCACGCGGGCGCTCCGCGGCTCGGGCGACGACGACCACCAGGACACCTCCGGCCAGGGCTCCGGCTCCGGGGCCTCCCGGCCGGGCTCGGGCTCCGGCTCGGGCTCGGGAAGGTCCGGCGGCGGCGACAGCCAAGGCAGCAACAGCCAGGGCGGCACCGGTCAGGGCGGCGACAGCCAGGGCGGCAGGAACAAGGACGGCGACTCCGCGGCCGTGGCCGGGGGCAGCGGTTCGGTCTCCGGTCCGGGCAGTGCGGGCACCGGCGGGAACGGCGACGGCGGCTCCGGCCGCGCGCCGAGGACCGCCACCGCCACGCCCGCGGCGGACCCGCCCGGAGGACCCGGGCCGGAGCCGGACGGTACGGCACGCCCCGACAGCACCCCGGGCAACCGGAGGTGACCCAGAACTCCGGATGAGCGGCGGGCGAATCCCCCCGGGCCCGTCGCTCATCCGGACCGCTCCACCCCGCTCCACCGCCGTACCCGCTCCACTGCAGTGACCGCAGTACCCGCTCCACTGCAGTGACCGCCGTACCCGCACCACCGCAGTGACCGCAGTACCCGCTCCACCCGGACCCCGGGTGGCCGGTCGGCTCCCCCGTGCCCACCGTCCACCCGGCCGGCCCGACCGGACCGGCCGGCGCACCCCGGAACGCGCCGCCGGTCCGGACGGACCGGACCCGCCGGCCCGCCCGCCCGCAGTCAGGGCGGGCCGGCACCCGCTCGACCTGCCGAACCGCACCGCTCGTGCCCCTCCACCGGGCACGACCACGAGCCGGCGGTCGGGGATCCGCTGCCCGGTTCCCCGGCCGCCACCCCTTCCCGCGGCAGGCCGTCGGCGGACGGGCCGGTCGCCCCCGGGGGCTATCGTGCACACGTGCACGAGGCGGTCCGGGACCCCGGGCAGGGCCTCTGAGGGGAGCGGTTCCAGGTGATCGGACGCGCGCTGAACGGGCGCTACGAGCTCGTCGAGATACTCGGCGTCGGCGGCATGGCCACCGTCTGGCGCGGGGTGGACCACGTGCTGGGCCGCCAGGTGGCCGTCAAGGTCCTCAACGGGGGGCTCGCCGACGACCCGAGGTTCGCCGAGCGGTTCGGCCGCGAGGCGCAGCACGCCGCGATGCTGGTCCACCCGAGGATCGCGATGGTCTTCGACTCCGGCCTGGACCAGGGCTCGCCGTACATCGTGATGGAGCTGGTGCAGGGCCGGTCGCTGGCCGTGCTGCTGGCCCAGCGCCCGGGGCTGCCGGTCGAGCAGGCGGTCGGGATCGCGGCGGCGGTCTGCGAGGCGCTGGCCCACGCGCACGCGGCGGGTCTGGTGCACCGGGACATCAAGCCCGGCAACATCATGATCACCCACGACGGCGGGGTGAAGGTGGTGGACTTCGGCATCGCCCGCGCGGGCTCCTCGCACAACCTCACCCAGACCGCCTCGGTGCTCGGCACCGCCGCCTACCTGTCGCCCGAGCAGGCCACCGCGAGCCCGCTGGACGGCCGCACCGACCTGTACGCGGTCGGCTGCGTGCTCACCGAGATGCTCACCGGCGCACCGCCGTTCGCGGCCGAGACCCCGGTGGCGATCGCCTACAAGCACGTCGGTGAGCTGCCGCTGCCGCCCTCCGTCCGGCGGCCCGGCCTGCCGCCCGCCCTGGACGCGGCGGTGCTGCGGCTGCTCGCCAAGCACCCGGCCGACCGCCCCGCCGACGCCGCCGCCGCGCGGGCCGAACTGCTGGCCTGCGTCCCGGGGCTGGTGCCCGCCGACCCGACCACCGAACTGCTCGCCGCGGCCTTCCCCCAGGCCGCGCCGCCGCCGGGCGACCAGCGGCACACCACGCTCCTGCCGCCGCAGCCGGTGCCGCCGGCCGCCACGTCGGTGATGGCGCCGATCCCGGCCGCCGGTCCGTTCCCGGAGGCCGAGCCGGTGCGGGAGAGCCGTCGTCGGCCGATCGTGTTCGGGGCCCTGGGCCTGGCCGGTGCGGCCGGCGCGGCGATGCTCGCCCTCACTGCCTTCGACGACCCGGCCACGCCCGCCGCCGCGCCGTCCGCCAGGCCCTCCACGACCGCGCCGGTCACCCCGGCAGCGGCCCCGACGCAGGCCCCGGCGCCGACCCCGACGGCCACCACTGCGTCCCCGACGCCCTCGGCCGTCCCGACCACCCAGGCGCCGCACAACCAGGCCCCGCTGGTGCAGATCAACGCCCTGCGCCAGAGCGTCGCGCAGACCCAGGTGGAGAAGGACCGGGCCCGCCAGATCGAGCTGCTCCGCACCCTCGACGAGGCCACCGCCCGCCTCAACGAGGGGCATCCCGACGACGCCGCGAACAAGCTGAAGAGCGCCCAGCGCACCGTCCGCGACCTCGCCAAGCGCCACGCCATCGAGGGCCAGACCTACCAGAACTGGAACTCCCGCCTCTCGTCCCTCATCACCTCCCTCAACGCCACCGCCGACCAGGACGACTGACCGGCGGCGGGGGCGTCCCGGGCAGGAGCCGGTCAGGCGCCGAGGAAGCGCTGGAGTTCGTCCAGGAGGTAGTTGGCGCCGGTGCAGCCGACGCCCTGGAACCACAGCTGGTCGTCGACGGGGAAGGCGCGGTGGGCCCTGACGGCCTCCAGGGCCTGCCAGCCGGGGCTCGCGAGGGTGGCGGTGAGGCCGTTGCGCTCCGGGTCGCCGTAGCCGGCGTACAGGAGCAGGTCGCCGTCGGCCCTGGCGAGCTGGTCCGGCGGGAGTTCCAGGTCCGGCCGGTCGACGTTCTGGGAGTCCGGGCGGGGGACGCCGACGTCGGCGAGGACGGCGCCGGGGAAGGTCTGCCGGCCGTAGAGGCGGATCCCGCCGCCCTCGACGAAGCGGACCAGGCTGACCTTCCGGCCGCCCGCCCTGGCGTTCCCGAGGGCGGCCGTCACCTGGTTGACGTGCCGCTGGTACGAGGCCATGAACGCCGCCGCGGCGTCCTGCCGGCCGAGCGCCTCGGCGTGGGTCTGCAGATTGGCCTTCCAGGGCGCGCCGGTGGTGGCGGTGAGGACGGTCGGGGCGATCGCCCGCAGCTCGTCGTAGCGGCCGCCGTCCCGGGACTGGTTGGACAGGATGAGGTCGGGCCGCACCGCGCGGACGGCGGCGAGGTCCGGGGCGCCGATCGGCCCGACGTACGCGATCGGGGCGAGCCGGGAGGCGGGCCAGTAGTCGGGGAGGGCCCGGTCCGCCGCCGCCCGGGCCGCGCCGACCGGGGTGATGCCGAGGGTGAGCGCGGAGTCCAGCTCGGCGGTGTCCAGGACGACGACCCGGGCGGGCGCCCCGGGCACGGTGACCGGTCCGGTGGCGGTGGCCACGGTGACGCTCGGCGGCGGGGTGGGGGAGGGGGCCTCGGCGGCGGCCGCGAGATCCATCGGCGGCGGTGAGCGCGGCGCCCCCGAGCCCGCCGAGCAGCGCGGTCAGCAGGGTGCGGCGGGTGATCGGGGGCATCGGCACCTCGGGCGGCTCGGACAGCGCAGACGGGCGGAAGGACACGGCAGCGCGTCGATTATGTCCGAATTGGTGCGTAAAAAGTGGCTATGCGTCCACGGTGGCCGCCCATGGCGCGCCCGGCACCACCAGCGGGGTGCCGGTCACCGGGTCCGGCACCACCACCGACTCCAGCCCGAACACCTCGCGCACCAGCTCCGCCGTGACCACCTCGGCCGGCGGTCCCTGGGCGACGATCCGCCCGTCCTTCATCGCCACCAGGTGGTCGGCGTACCGGGCCGCCTGGTTGAGGTCGTGCAGCACCGCGACGACCGTCCGGCCGCGTTCCACGTTCAGCCGGCGGACCAGGTCCAGCACCTCCACCTGGTGCGCGATGTCCAGGAAGGTGGTCGGCTCGTCCAGCAGCAGGATGTCCGTGCCCTGGGCGAGCGCCATGGCGATCCAGACCCGCTGCCGCTGCCCGCCGGACAGCTCGTCCACGCCGCGTTCGGCCAGCTCGGCGGTCGAGGTGCGCTCCAGCGCCTCGGTGACCGCGGCCTCGTCCTCCGCCGACCACTGCTGCCACCAGCTCTGGTGCGGCTGGCGGCCGCGCGACACCAGGTCGGCGACCGCGATGCCCTCGGGGGCGGACGGCGACTGCGGCAGCAGCCCGATCCGGCGGGCGATCCGCTTGGTCGGGACGCGGGCCAGCTCCTCGCCGTCCAGCAGCACCGCGCCGCGGACCGGCTTCAGCAGCCGCCCCAGCGCGCGCAGCAGGGTGGACTTGCCGCAGGCGTTCGGGCCGACGATCACGGTCACCCGGCCGTCCGGAACCCGCAGGTCGAGCCCCTCGGCGACGGTGCGGGCCTCGTAGGCGAGGGTCAGGTCCCGCGCCTCCAGGCGGTGGGACACCCGCTTCACGGGATCGGCGGACTCGGTGTCGGGCAGCATCGGGACCTCCACGACTCAGGAACCTCCACGGCGGGAGCGGATCAGCAGCCACATCAGGTACGGCGCGCCGACCAGTCCGGTCACCACACCGACCGGCAGCTCGACGGGCGCCAGCAGCCGACGGGCCAGCAGGTCGGCGAGCACCACGACCAGCGCGCCGGTGAGCGCCGAGCAGAACAGCGGGATTTGCGCCGACCGGGCCAGCCGTACGGCGATCTGCGGGGCCATCAGCGCGACGAAGTCCACCGGCCCGGCCGCACCCGCCGCGCAGGAGGCGAGCACCACGCCGAGCAGGGCCATGCCGAGCCGGATCCGGTCCAGCCGCAGCCCCAGGCCGACGGCGGTGGCGTCGTCGAAGGAGATCGAGCGCTGGGCCCGCGCCGCCCACAGCGCCACCGGCACGGCGGCCAGCAGCACCCAGGCGAGCCAGCCGGCCTGGTCGTACCCGGAGCCGTTCAGGCTGCCGGTCATCCACACCTTGGCGGCCTGCGCCTGGAAGCCGTCGCCCTTGGTCAGGAACACCGAGGTCAGGGAGGAGAGCGCGACCGAGACGCCGATGCCGATCAGCACGAAGCGCTGGGCGTGCAGCCCGCGCCGCCAGGCCAGCAGGTACACCAGCAGCCCGGCCGCCAGCCCGCCCGCGACGGCCGCGTACGGCACCTGGCCGGTGGAGTCGACCACGCCGTAGGCCAGCAGGCCGACCACGGTGGCGGTGGCGCCCCAGGAGACACCGACCACGTCCGGGCTGGCCAGCGGATTGCGGGCGACGGTCTGGATCAGCGCCCCGGCCAGCCCGAGCGCGGTGCCGGCCAGCAGCCCGACCACCACCCGGGGCAGTCGGAACTCGCCGACCACCAGCTCGTGCGGGCTCGGCTGCCCGAGCACCACCTTCAGCACCTCGCCGGGCGCCACCGTGGACTCGCCCAGGCAGAGCGAGGCGACGACGGTGGCGGCCAGCGCGACCAGCAGACCGAGCGCGGCGAGCGCCGAGCGCCGGTGCAGCAGGAAGGAGGCCGGTCCGGCCCGCAGCACGGTGTAGCCGCGCAGGGCGACGCTGCTCATGCCGCCACCACCTTCCGCCGCCGGACCAGCGCGACCAGCACCGGGACGCCGACCAGGGCGGTCATCACCCCGGCCGGCACCTCGGAGGGCGGGAACAGCACCCGGCCGAGCGTGTCGGCGAGCAGCAGCAGTGCGGGGCCGAGCACGGCCGAGAGGGCCAGCACCCAGCGGTGGTCCGCCCCGGCCACCGCGCGTGCGGCGTGCGGCACGGCCAGGCCGACGAAGGCGACCGGCCCGGCCGCCGCGACCGCCGACCCGGTAAGCACGGTGGCTCCGAGCGCGCCGACCGCCCGGACCGGTCCGGTCCGCGCGCCGAGGCCCTTGGCGGTGTCGTCGCCGAGCGCCAGCGCGTCGAGCCCGCGCGCCACCGACAGGACCAGCACCGTGCCGACGGCCAGGAACGGCAGCAGCTGCCGGGCGACGTCCGCGTCCCGCCCGGAGAGCGAGCCGACGTGCCAGAACCGGAACTGGTCCATGGCGGCCGCGTCGGTGGTGAGTACCAGGGTGTTGAGGGAGGCGATGAACGCGGAGATCGCCGCGCCGGCCAGCGCCAGCTTGACCGGCGCGGTCCCGCCCCGGCCGCGCCCGGCGAGCCCGTACACCAGGACGGTGGCGAGCACCGCGCCGGCGAAGCCGAACCAGACGTACCCGGTGAGCGTGGAGATCCCGAACACGGAGATCGCCACCACCACGCCGGCCGCCGCGCCCTGGCTGACGCCCAGGATGCCGGGGTCGGCGATCGGGTTGCGGGTGATGCCCTGCATGACGGTGCCGGCCAGGCCGAGCGCCGCGCCCACCGCGAGGCCCACGATCGTGCGCGGCAGCCGCAGCTCGCGGATCACCACGGCGTTGGTGGTGTCCCCGCCGTGCAGCAGGGCGTCGACGGTGTCGCCGAACGGGACGGTGCGGCTGCCGACCGCCAGGCTCAGCAGCACCGCACCGGCCAGCAGGGCCAGCGCGGCGGCGAGCCACAGTATTCGGCGGCGCAGCAGCCGGGCTCTTCCGGGTGCGGTGGTGTCGGTCATGGCTCTCTCTCGCAGATAGCTCAGGCAAACCTAAGTTCCGCGTCGAAGCCCGGGCAAATCCCCCCGTCCGACAACCCGTCCGACAACCTGCCTGCCAAGCCGCCCGACAACCTGCCCGCCGACCTGCCGTCCGGGCCGGTTGGATAGCCTGACGGCATGCCTGTGACCTCGGACGTCCCGCTGACCGTGGGTTTCGACCTCGACATGACGCTGCTCGACACCCGGCCCGGGGTCAGGGCCACCTATCTGGCGCTGTCCGCCGAGACCGGCACCGCCATCGACGCCGACCTGGTGGTCACCCGGCTCGGGCCGCCGCTCCTCGACGAGCTGCGCAACTGGTTCCCGGCGGAGGACCTGGACGCGGTCGCCCACCGCTACCGCACGCTCTACCGGGACCACGCCTTCGCGCCGACGGTCGCCCTGCCGGGCGCGCACGCCGCACTGGAGGCGGTCCGCGCCCACGGCGGCCGGGTCGCGGTCATCACCGGCAAGTACGAGCCGAACGCCCGGCTCCACCTGGAGCACGCGGGTCTGCGCGCGGACGCGCTGGTCGGCGACCTGTGGGCGGAGACCAAGGGTGTGGCCCTGCGCGAGCACGGCGCGACCGTCTACGTCGGCGACCACCTCGGCGACATCCGGGGCGCCAAGCACGCGGACGCGGTGGCGGTGGCCGTGGCGACCGGCCCGTACGGCGCGGAGGAGCTGCTGGCGGCCGGCGCGGACGTGGTGCTGCCCGATCTCACCGGCTTCCCGGCCTGGCTCGACGGGCACCTGGCCGCCCGCTGAGGCCCGTGCCGACGCCCTGCGGCGGCGCCGTCAGGCCTCGGCGCGGACCCGGCGCCGCTGGGCGCGCGCGGAGAGCAGCAGACCGGTCAGGGCGAGCAGGAAGCCGAGCGGCATCAGCATGCTCAGCCAGTAGGCGGCCGACGGCAGCGGCGTCAGGTGCAGGAACAGCGGGACGAAGGTCACCAGGGTGGCGAGCGCGCCGAGCCCGAAGACGATCGTGCCGACCTTGACGTAGACCTCGCCTCGGTCGGCGCTCTGGCTGCTGACGCTGCTCGCGCTGCTCACGGGGCTTGCTCCTCTGCGGCGGGGTTCGGCCGCGGCGGCGGGTCCGGCGGCCGTCCCAGTCTCGCAGAGCCGCCCGGGGCGCGGGCCGCCGCGGTACCGCCGGGACGGCCCCGGAACCGCTTCGCGGGCGAGCGGTCCCGTCACGTTGCGCAGTTTTCCGGGCGCTGGGAGTTTTGATCCCTGCTGGGCGGGGGTATGCAGGCTGTGCCGAGGGGTGCGATCAGTGCGCCCCGTTCTCTCCGACCGGAGGTGTGAGCCAGTGGACAGCGTCGAGTCGCGCCCGGGTCATGCCGATTCCGGGTCGCGCGTGGCCGTCGGGGCTCCGTACGGAACTTTCGCGGAACGCGGATGAGACAGTGACGGACCGTTAGTCTGCTCCTTACAGTGTGCTGATCGTGCGCGCCCCGCAGGGCGCGTCCCCCAGGGTCGGCCCGCTCTCCCACCACCCAGTGACCCCGGCCAGGGCCGGGATCCCTCATACCCACATCGAGGACTGTTCGAGATGCCCACCGGCCAGGTCAAGTGGTTCAACGAGACGAAGGGCTTCGGCTTCCTGTCGCGCGACGACGGCGGCGATGTCTTCGTCCACACCAAGGCGCTGCCCGCCGGAATCACGTCACTGAAGCCGGGGCAGCGGGTCGAGTTCGGCGTGGTCGCCGGACACCGCGGCGACCAGGCGATGCAGGTCCAGCTGCTGGAGGCGCTGCCCTCGGTGGCCGCCGCCCAGCGCAAGAGCCCGGACGACATGGCGGCACTGGTCCAGGACCTCATCACGATGATGGACGCGGTGCTGCCCGGGCTCCAGCACGGCCGCTACCCGGCCAAGCCGGCCGGGCAGAAGCTCGCCGTCCTGCTGCGCGCGGTCGCCGAGCAGTTCGACGTATGAGTCCGCCGCCCGACCGGTGACGGCCGGGCGGCCGGTGCTCAGAAGTCCAGCGCACCCGGGCCGAGCGGGGGGACCAGGCCCTCCGCGGCGGCCCGGGTGAGCAGCGCGCGGACGGCCGCGTGCCCCTCCTCGCCGAGCTCCGCGGTGAACTCGTTGACGTAGAGGGCGATGTGCTGGTCGGCGACGTCCGGGTCCATCTCCTGGGCGTGCTCCAGCACGTACCGGCGGCTGGCCTCCGGGTCGTCCCAGGCCTGTCGGACGGAGGCGCGGATCGCCTCGGTGAGCGCCCGCAGCCGCTCCGCGCCGAGCGAGCGCCGGGCGATGATGGCGCCGAGCGGGATCGGCAGGCCGGTCTCCCGCTCCCAGGCCTCGCCCATGTCGGCCAGGCTGCGCAGACCGTAGTTCCGGTAGGTGAACCGGGCCTCGTGGATGACCAGGCCGGCGTCCACCCGGCCGTCCCGCACGGCGGGCATGATCTCGTGGAACGGCAGCACCACGATCCGGCCCAGGCCGCCCGGTACCGCCTTCGCCGCCCACAGCCGGAACAGCAGGTAGGCGGTGGACCGCTCGGAGGGGACGGCGACGGTCTTCCCGCTCAGGTCGTCCCCGCTGTCCGGGCGGGTGAGCACCAGCGGGCCGCAGCCGCGCCCGAGCGCCCCGCCGCAGGGCAGCAGGGTGTACTCGTCCAGCACCCAGGGCAGCGCGGCGTAGCTGACCTTGAGGACGTCCAGCTCGCCGCGCTCGGCCAGGCCGTTGGTGACGTCGATGTCGGCGAAGGTGACCTCGGGGGCGTCCGCGCCCGGGACCAGGCCGTGCGACCAGGCGTGGAAGACGAAGGTGTCGTTGGGGCAGGGCGAGTAGGCGATGCTCAGCCGTTCAGCCACGGCCGGCCTCCTTGGGCGCTCGGCGCGGTCCGGGCGGATCGGCCCGGTGGGACTGCGGTGGCCCGGCGGCCTGCGGTGCCGCCGCTGGCGCCGGTGGGCCGGGCGGGGGCGGGACCAGGGCCGGCCAGGGCAGAGCGGCGAAGGCCCGCTCCAGCGCGCCGAGGGCCTCGCCGATCCGCCAGGCGGACCGGTCGCGCGGGCCCACCGGGTTGGAGACGGTGCGCAGCTCGAACGCCGGCACCCCGTGCCGGGCGGCGGCCTCGGCGACCCCGAAGCCCTCCATCGCCTCGGCCACCGCGTCCGGATGGCGGGCGGTCAGGGCGGCGGCGCGCCCGGCGCTGCCGGTCACGGTGGAGACGGTCAGCACGGCACCGGTGGCCAGGGTGTCCACCCCGGCGGCCCGCAGGGCCTCGGCGACCAGGGCCACGGTGGCCGGCGCCGGGGTGTGCCGGACGGTCCCGAAGCCCAGCTCGGTGACGTCGGCGAAGCCTTCCGGCGTCTCGGCGCCCAGGTCGGCGGCGACGATCGCGTCGGCGAGCACGGTGGTGCCGATCGGCGCCCGCGGGGCGAAGCCCCCGGCGATCCCGGCCGAGACCACCAGGTCGTACCGGTCGGCGGTGGGTGCGGAGAGTGTCGCGAGCGCGGTGGCCGCGGCCGCGGCCGCGGCACCCGGGCCGACCCCGCCGGCCAGCACGTCCACCGTCACGCCGGAGGGGTGCGCGACCCGGTCCAGCGCGCCGCCGGGCAGCGGCACCCGCCGGGGGACGCCGCCGAGGCCGCGCAGCACCGCCTCGGCCTCGGCCGGCACCGCGACGACGACGAGCAGCCGGGCCCGCGCGGGGCCCGACTGCTCGTCGGGAAGTCGTACCGTCACCGGTCGACCGTCAGCTGTCCTGGGTGTTCAGCTGGAAGTACCACACGCCGTAGATCGCGTCCGGCTGCTTCGGGTCGCTCTCGACCACGGTGATCAGGGTCTTGCCGGAGGAGTTGAGCGCCTTGCTCGCGGGCACCGAGCCCGAGTAGGTGGCGTCCGTGGCCGCCGTGGCCAGGATGAACCGGCCGCCCTGCGCCTGCTGGCCGCCGTTGGTGTTGGCCCACCAGCCGCGGTCGGCCACCTCGGGGCTCACGCCGATGCCGATCCGGTCGCTCATGGTGACGTCGGACTTGGGGAGGGTGCCCTCGTCCAGAGCCTTGCCGGCCTTGTCCTGGCACTCCTCCTGCTGCTGCTCGGTCAGCGGCTTGCCCTCGTTGAAGCAGAAGGGGTCCTTGACCGTCGAGGAGTTCCCGACGACCAGCGTGACGCGGTGGTCGCTGATCTCGTGCTGGTCGGATGCGAAGGCGATGGACCCGCCGACCGTGCCGGCGGCGATGACGACGACGGCGCCGAGGCCGGCGATGACGCGGGTGCTGAGGCTCATGCGTCAGAGGCTACCGGGCTTTCGCGATCACGCTACGCGGGGGTCGGCAACCGCGTGTTGTGCCCAGGGGCGGGCCGCCGGGGGCGGCCGCTCACGCCACCCGGGGCGCGGCGGGGCGGTGGCGCACACCCACCCGCAGGAGTGAGCGGAGCGTCCACAGCAGCACCGCGCCGACCACGGCGGCGGCCACCGTGAGGCCCAGCGCGCCGTTCAGCGGCAGCAGGATGCCGACCGCGCCGCCCGCCACCCAGGACATCTGGAGCAGGGTCTCCGAACGGGCGAAGGCCGAGGTCCGCACCGCCTCGGGCACGTCCCGCTGGATCAGCGCGTCCAGCGACAGCTTGCCCAGCGAGGCCGCCATCCCGGCCGCCGCGGCCACCGTCACCACGGTGACGGTGCTGTACCAGAGCGCGGCGGCGGCGGTGGCGCAGCCGGCCAGCAGCAGCATCGCGGTGACCGTCATCTCCGGGCTGCGGGGGCGCAGCCAGGACCCGAGCGCCGAACCGATCGCGTTGCCCGTCCCCGCGGCCAGCGCCACCAGGCCGAGCGCCAGGGTCGGCTGCAGGCCGCCGATCGGCTCCTCGCGGAGCAGGAACGCCAGGAACATCACCAGGAAGCCGACCAGCCAGCGCATCGCCGCCATCGCCCGCAGCGCAAGGATCACCGAGGGCCCGACGGTACGCAGCGAGGCCTTGGGCCGCTGCCCCGCGGCGGGCTCCGGCGCGGGGGCGTTCCGGCCGTGCAGGACGCCGTGGTGGCCCGGCGGGTGCTCCTCGGCGTGCAGCACGGCCCGCTGCTCGCCCTTGGCCGAGTCCACCGTGTGCGGCAGGTGGAAGGCCATCAGGGTGCCGGCCACGAAGACCAGGAAGGCGCCGCGCAGCGGCCAGCCGGGACCGATCAGGTGCAGCAGCCCGCCCACGCCGCCCGCGACGATGGTGGCCAGCAGCCCGGCCAGGGTGACCCGGGAGTTCGCCTTCACCAGCGACAGCCGGCTGGGCAGCAGCCGGGGCACCACGACGCTGCGCACCACCCCGTACGCCTTGGACGCGACCAGGACGCCGAGTGCCTCCGGGTAGAGCGCCAGCCCGCCGCCGGTCACCACGCCGGCCATGGTCCAGGCGAGCACCGCGCGGGCCAGCATCGACATCGCCATGGCGGCCCGGCGGCCGTGCGGCAGCCGGTCCAGCAGCGGGCCGATCACCGGGGCCAGCAGGGCGAACGGCGCCATGGTGACGAGGAGGTAGAGCGCCACCCGGCCGCGGGCCTCGCCGGTCGGCACCGAGAAGAAGATCGTGGAGGCGAGCGCAACGGTGATGAGCATGTCCCCGAAGGCGTTCAGGGCGTGCAGCTCGATCAGCTTGGCCAGGCCGGACTCGCCGGCGCCCTCGGCGGCGGTGGCCCGGCGGATCCGGCGGCCGGTGCCGTGCACGACCTTGCCGGTCCGGGAGCCGGCGGCGGAGGCGGTGCGGACCAGGAAGTGCCGACGCGGCTCCTCGCCGTCGCCGTCACCGTCGTCCGGCCCGTCCCGGTGGGCCTGCTCCTCCTGCTCGTGCTGCTCCTCCGGCTCGGCCCGGTCGTCCGGTCCGTCCGCGGGGGCGCCGGTCGGCGGCGCAGCGGGCAGTGACGAGGGGTCCACCGACTGCGGTTCACCCGCAGCGTGGACCGGAGACTGCTGTCGCGGCACGGCGTTCGCTTCGTCGGGGCTGCCGGCCTGCGAGGCGTGCAGTGCGTGCTGCGACGGTTTCTCGTCCGCCACATGCCCATCCTGCCCCAGATTCGGGAGGACGACGCGGGATTCCGCTCCGCGCCGCGCGAGCGGGGGCCGCCGTTCCCGTCCCGGACGCCCCGGATCCACTCCGGAGCGCCCCGGACTGTGCCCGGCGGCCGACCGGCGGGTAGCCTGCCCAGAGTCCGCCCGAGTGCCCGACCGGTGCCGGCGGATCGGACCAGCGGCGCGGCCGGTATCCGCGGCAGGCCGCAGTCGCGCAGAATGGACGAGGGAATCCGAGCCGCGACGGAAAAGGCAACTCGCCGTGGGCGACAGAAGAAATGGGAGAGAATCGACGCCGTGAGTGCAGCGATGCGAAGCCGTACCCCTGATCGGCTCTGTGCCGAGGCCGTCGAACTCGCCCGCCAGGCCGCCGAGGACGCTGTCGGTGCCGAGACCGTCGGGGGGCACCTGGGCGTCCAGGCCGAGACCGACCGTGTCGTGACCCACACCTTCGAGTGCCTGGACGCGGCCTACCGCGGCTGGCACTGGGCGGTCACGGTGGCGCGGGCCCCGAGGGCCAAGAACGTGACGCTGGACGAGGTCGTCCTGCTGCCGGGGCCCGACGCCGTCCTGGCCCCGCAGTGGGTGCCGTGGAGCGAGCGGCTGCGCCCGGGCGACATGGGCCCCGGCGACCTGCTCCCCACCGACGCCGACGACGTGCGTCTGGAGCCGGGCTGGACCGGCGAGGACGAGCCCGCGCCGAACTCCGCCCTGGCCCAGGCCGCCCAGGAGGACGTGCTGGTCAGCGACGACCCGGAGGTCCAGCCGGCCCCGGTCCGGGCCCAGATCAGCGCCGTCGCCGACGAGCTGGGCCTGGGCCGCAGCCGGGTGCTGTCCCGACTCGGCCTGCACCTGGCCGCCGACCGCTGGGAGAAGGCCCACGGCGCGCAGACGCCGATGGCGCAGTCCGCCCCGGCCTGCTGCGTCAGCTGCGGCTTCCTGATCCCCATCGGCGGCTCGCTGGGCCAGGCCTTCGGGGTCTGCGGCAACGAGTTCGGTCCGGCGGACGGCCAGATCGTCTCCTTCGCCTACGGCTGCGGCGGGCACTCCGAGGCGGCCGTCATCCCGGCCCCGCCGGCGCCGGCCGCGCTGATCCTGGACGAGCTGGTGGTCGAGCCGCTGACGCTGCACCCCGACCGGCTCTCCGGCTCGGTCGAGCCGGACGCCCCCACCGAGGAGCTCGGCCACTCCTAGGAATCGTCGTCGTCCGGCGGCCCGTCCCACCCCGTGGGGCGGGCCGCCGTCGTCCCTGCCGCCGTCCGGGCGGACCGCCCGCTCCGGGGGTGTGTCCGGGACTGTCCCCGCGGCAGGGAAGAATGCCCCCCGTAGGGCACAACAGGGCGGCGGAAGGCGGCAGGTCCAGTGGAACCTCGGATTCTCGGCAGCGGCACGGACGAGCGCCTCGCGGACCCCTTCGGCAGTGCCGGACTGCGCCGCCGGGTGCTGGACGCCTGGGCCGCCTCCCCGGCCAGGTTCCGGGAGGACGCCAACGCCGAGGAGGAGCTCGCCCTCGGCGGCTACCGCGACCGGCTGGTCGTCGAGCTGGCGCAGAACGCCGCCGACGCCGCCGTCCGGGCCGGGCACGGCCCGGGCCGGCTCCGGCTCACCCTGGCGGACGGCGTGCTGGCCGCCGCGAACACCGGTGCGCCGCTGGACGCGGCGGCCGTCGAATCGCTCTCCACCCTGCGCGCCTCCTCCAAGCGCGGCGACCGGGACAGCACCGTCGGCCGGTTCGGGGTCGGCTTCGCCGCCGTCCTCGCGGTCACCGACGAGCCCGCCGTGCTCGGCGCGGGCGGCGGTGTGCGCTGGTCGCTCGACGAGGCCAGGTCGCTGGCCGAGGCGCAGCCCGCCCTCGACGAGGAGCTCCGCCGCCGGGACGGCCATGTGCCGCTGCTGCGGCTGCCGTTCGCCGCCGAGGGTCTCGCGCCCGACGGGTACGACACGGTGGTGGTGCTGCCGCTGCGCGACGCGGCCGCCGAGGACCTCACCCGCCGGCTGCTGGCCGGTATCGACGACGCGCTGCTGCTCACCCTGCCCGGCCTGGCCGAGGTCGTGGTGGAGACCGCGGACGGCACCCGCACCCTGACCCGTTCGGCCGCCGAGCCGCGTCCGGACGGGGCCCTCCCGGCGCCGGCCGGCGGGGTCACCGGGGCGGAGATCAGCGAGGTCACCATCACCGACGACGCCGACGGGCAGCTGCGGCGCACCGTCTGGCAGACCGTCGGGGCGGCCGGGCCGCTCGACGTCGAGCTGCTCGCCGACCGGCCCACCGAGGAGCGCACCCGCCCGCACTGGACGGTGACCTGGGCGGTACCGGTCTCCGCCGGGGGTGACCCGCAGCGTCCGGCGATCGCCCCGGTGCTGCACGCGCCCACCCCGAGCGACGAGCCGCTCGACCTGCCCGCGCTGCTGATCGCCTCCTACCCGCTGGACTCCACCCGCCGGCACGTCGCCCCCGGCCCGCTCGCCGACTTCCTCACCGAGCGGGCCGCCGACGCCTACGCCGAGCTGCTGCGCGCCCGCGGCGGCGACCTCGGCTCGCTCGGCCTGGTGCCCGGGCCGCTCGGCCGGGGCGCGCTGGACAACGCGCTGCGCGCCGCCGTGCTCTCCCGGCTGCCCGGGACGCCGTTCCTGCCGCACCCGGCGCCGGTCGAGGAGGGCACCCCGGCGCTGCGGCCCCGGGACGCCACGCTGCTGGAGGGCGCGGACGGCTCGGTGGTCGAGGCGCTGGCGCCGATCTTCCCCGGCCTGCTGCCGGCCGGTCTGGAACGCCGCACCGAGCTGCGGGTGCTGAACGTGCGCCGGGTCCCGCTCGCCGAGGTGGTCGACCAGCTGGGCGGCCTGGACCGGGAGCCGGCCTGGTGGCGCAACCTGTACGCGGCGCTCGGCGGCGCCGACCCGGAGGCGCTCGGCGCGCTGCCGGTCCCGCTCGCCGACGGGCGGACGGTCACCGGGCCGCGCCGGGTCCTGCTGCCCTCCGACGACGCCGACTGGGCGGCCTTCCCCGGCTACCCGGAGGCGCTGGCCGACGCGCTCGCGGTGCTCGACCTGCGGCTCGCCCACCCGGAGGCCTCCCACCCGCTGCTGGCCAAGCTGGGCGCGGGCGCGGCCACCCCCGCCGGGGTGCTGGACACGCCCGAGGTGCGGGCCGCCGTGCTGCGCTCCTACGAGCTGGCCGAGGACGACCCGGACGCCGCCGCCGACCTCGCCGAGGCCGTCCTGGCGCTCGTCCGGGCGGCCGCCCCGGCCCCCGGCGAGCACCCGTGGCTGGCCCGGCTGGCCCTGCTCGACGACGAGGGCGAGCCCGCCCGGGCCGGTGAACTCCTGCTTCCCGACAGCCCGTTCGCCGCGCTGGCGCGCGAGGACGACGCCGCCTGGGTGGACGACGAGCTGCTGGAGCGCTGGGGCCCCGAGGTGCTCGGCTCGGTCGGTGTGCTCGCCGACTTCGTGCTGGTCCGGGCCGAGGACGTGGTGCTCGACCCGGACGACCTGGAGCGGCTCGACCCGACCGCGCCCGCCGACCGGGCGGCCGGCGGCCACCCCACCGGGCTGATCGACGAGGCCCCGGACGGCCTGGCCGACTGGGCCGAGGACGCGCTGGAGGCGCTGCACGCCGATGGCGGAGACGCGATCGGCGTCCCGCCGGTCGCCGCCGAGCTGCTCGCCGTCCGGGACCTCGACCTGGTGGACGACGACGCCTGGCCGCAGGCGCTGGCCACGCTGGCCCGCCCGCCGTACCGGGACGCCGTGGTCACCCCCGTCCGCACCCTGCTGCCGGACGGCTCGTACACCGATCTGCCGCCGTACACCGCCTGGTGGCTGCGCGACCACCCGGTGCTGGACGGCCGCGAGCCCGCCGGGCTGCGCGCGGCCGGCGCGGACCCGCTGCTGCGCGGCCTCTACGACGAGGCCCGCACCACCCTGGACGAGCAGTTCCTGCACGCGCTGGGCGTGCGCACCACGCTGGCCGCGCTGCTCGCCGAGCCGCACGGTCCCGACGAGGTGCTGGACCGGCTGACCGACCCGGACGCCGCGATCGGGCACCGCCAGCTGCACGGCATCCACAGCGCGCTGGCCCGGGTCGGCGCGGACCGGCTCGAAGCGCTGGACGTGGTCAGGGCGGTCCCGCCGATGGACCGCGCCACCGGGCGGCGGCCGGACCGGACCGTGGTGGTGGACGCCACCGAGGCGGTCGTCGCGGACGCCCCCGACCTGGTCGAGCTGCTGCACGACCACCCGCTGCTGCCGGTCGCCCCGGAGCTTGCCGCGGACCTCGCCGAGCGGCTGCACGTCTCGCTGGCCAGCGAGGTGGCCGGCGGTCGGGTGCTCTCCCAGGGCGCGCTGCACCGGGTGCCGGCGGTGGTGCGGGAGCTGCTGCCCGGCTGCCCGGTGGCGTACGAGGAGCACGAGGAGCTGCTGGTGGTCGGCCCGGACGGGGAGGAGGCGGCCGTCGACTGGCGTTGGGACGGCGCGGCGGACACCCCGGAGGCGCCGTACGACCCGGAGACGGCCGAGGAGGCCGACGAGGACGACGAGTTCGAGCTGCCGCCGGTGCCCGGGCTGCTGCACGCGGCCACCCCGGAGGGTCTGGCCGCGGGCCTGGCCTGGTCGGTGGGGCAGTGGCACCGCCGGTTCGAGGTGCTGGCCGCGCTGAGCGAGCCGGACCGGGCCTACGAGCTGTCCGCGGCCCGGGACTTCGAGGGCTGACGGGGCGCCGGAGCCGGAGCCGCCCTCGCCGGTGGGTCCGGCTCCGGCGCCTCCGGCTTCTGCCCGCCGGGTGTCGGTGCGTCCGGATCCCGTCGGTCAGGAACGGGAGCCGGAGCGGGTCCGGCCGCGGGCGATCATCCGCAGGTAGAGCGCGAGCGTGCTCAGCACCCAGGTGGCGGTGAGCACCGCCGCCACCGCCTTGGTCAGCAGCGGGCCCGGTTCGATGTGCGCGAGCGCGCCGGCCCCCACCATCACCCCGGCCAGCAGCCCGGTGGCCAGCAGTCCGCCCAGGAAGGCCGCGAAGGCCTCCAGCTCCCCGCCCCTGCGCCCCATCGCGGTACCCCCCGTCGTCCGAACCCCTCCGGTTCGTGGCTCAATCATCGAGCCGGCGCCGCATGATCCGCCAGACCACTTCCAGCACCAGCCCGGCGGTCACCGCGATGGCCACCCCGATCCACGGGTCCCGGGTGCCGGACAGCGAGAGCTGGAAGAAGTCGGAGAGCCACGGCACGGTCATCACCAGCGCGAAGCAGCCGCACATGGTGGCGATCAGCAGCACCCGCCACCAGTTGTACGGGCGGGCGACGATCGCCAGCACCCAGATGGCGACCAGGAACAGCGTCAGGGTGGCCACGCTGGTGTCCGACTCGAGGTCGGTGGCGTGGTTGGCCCGGGCCAGCGCGTACGCGGTGAAGGTCGCCGTGCCGGCGATGATGCCGCCCGGGATCGCCAGCCGCAGCACCCGGCGCACGAAGCCGGTGCGGGCCCGCTCGTTGTTGGGCGCGAGCGCCAGGAAGAAGGCCGGCACACCGATCGTCAGGGTGGACAGCACGGTGGAGTGCCGGGGCAGGAACGGGTACGGCGAGTGGGTGAAGATCACCAGTAGTGCCAGCAGTACCGAGTAGACCGTCTTGACCAGGAACAGCCCGGCCACCCGCTCGATGTTGCCGATCACCCGGCGGCCCTCGGCGACCACCGAGGGCATCACCGCGAAGGAGTTGTTCAGCAGCACGATCTGGGCGACCGCCTTGGTCGCGTCGCTGCCGCTGCCCATCGCCACGCCGATGTCCGCGTCCTTGAGCGCCAGCACGTCGTTGACGCCGTCGCCGGTCATCGCCACGGTGTGCCCGCGCGACTGCAACGCGCCGACCAGCTCGCGCTTCTGCTGCGGGGTGACCCGGCCGAAGACGGTGGTGCGCTCGGCGAGGTCGGCCAGCGCCTCCGGCTCGCCGGGCAGGGTGCGGGCGTCCACCGGGTGGTCGGCGCCGGGCAGTCCGAGGTGGGCGGCGACCGCGCCGACCGAGACGGCCGCGTCGCCGGAGATCACCTTCGCCTCGACCTGCTGGCTCTCGAAGTAGCGCAGGGTGTCGGCGGCGTCCTCGCGCAGCCGCTGCTGGAGCACCACCAGGGCGAGCGGGCGCAGTCCGGCGGCCGGGTCCGGGGCGTCCAGCGGGACGGGCGTGCGGCCGAGCAGCAGGACCCGCAGGCCCTGGGCGCCCAGCTCGTCGACCTCGGCCAGCGCCGGGTGGCCGGCCGGCAGCAGGACGTCGGGCGCGCCGAGCAGCCAGCTGGCCTCGCCGCCGCGCGGCTCCAGCAGTTGGACGCCGCTCCACTTGCGGGCGGAGGAGAACGGCATCGCCTCGATCACCCGCCAGCCGCCCCGGGCCCCGGGGGCTCCCCGGCCGGACTCCGGGCCGTCGCCGTTCAGGTGCCCGCCGTCGGGGTGCCGGCCGTCCGGGTGGTGGGCGTCCGGGGCCTGGGGGCCGTGAACCGCGGCGTCGCGGCCGGTGGCGTCCCGGCCGTCGCCGTAGGCGTCGATGACGGCCTGCATGGACGCGTTGGGTCGGGCGTCGGCCCCGGCCATCACCGCCAGCGCCTGCTCGACGGTCTTCTTGAGGGTGCCCCGGTCGTCCAGCGCGCCGCGCTCGTCGGTGGTCCCGGCGTCCCCGTCGTCCGCGTCCGCGTCGAGGATCTGCAGGTCCACCAGGTCCATGCCGCCCTCGGTGAGGGTGCCGGTCTTGTCCAGGCAGACGGTGTTCACCCGGGCCAGGCCCTCGATCGCGGGCAGCTCTTGGACCAGGCACTGCTTGCGGCCCAGCCGGATCACTCCGATCGCGAAGGCCACCGAGGTCAGCAGCACCAGGCCCTCGGGCACCATCGGCACGATCCCGGCGATCATCCGGCGGACCGCCTCGCGCCAGTCGCGGCCCTCCACCGCCAGCTGGCTGATGATCAGACCGACCGCGGTCGGGATCAGCAGCCAGGTGATGAACCGCAGGATGCTGTCGATGCCGCTGCGCAGTTCCGACTTCACCAGCGTGAACCGGCTGGCCTCCTCGGCCAGCTGCGCCGCGTACGCCTCGCGGCCGACCTTGGTGGCGGTGAAGGTGCCCGCGCCGGCCACCACGAAGCTGCCGGACATCACCTGGTCGCCGGGCTGCTTGAGGACCGAATCGGGCTCGCCGGTGAGCAGCGACTCGTCGATCTCCAGACCGTCCGCCTCGGTGACCTCGCCGTCGACGATCACCTTGTCGCCGATGCCCAGCAGCACGGTGTCGTCCAGCACGATCTCGCCGACGGCGATCTGCTGGACCGTGCCGTCCCGGCGGACCTGGGGTCTGGCCTCGCCGATCAGCGCGAGGCTGTCCAGGGTTTTCTTGGCGCGCAGCTCCTGGATGATGCCGATCGCCGTGTTGGCGACGATGACCAGGCCGAAGAGTCCGTCCTGGATCGGGCCGACGACCAGGATGATCGCGAACATCACGCCGATGATCGCGTTGAAGCGGGTGAAGACGTTGGCCCGGACGATCTCCTTGGTGGAGCGGCTGGAGCGGACCGGTACGTCGTTGACGTCACCCCGGGCGACCCGTTCGGCCACCTCGGCGGCGGTGAGACCGCCGCGCCGGCCGGGCAGCAGCCCGAGCGGGTGGGCGCCGTCGGGCTTCTCCCCGGCCACCTCGGCGGCGGTCGGCCGGTCCTCGGCGGGCTGCGCAGGCTGCGTCATGGCACCGACTCTACGGGTGCCTTATGTCCGATGCGTGCTACTAAAGGACTATTCAGTCCGACCGGGTGGCCGGGTCCCCGCCGTTCCCCTCCGGGGCCGTGCGGGGCGCCCGGTCGGCCGTTCCCGCGGTGCCCGTCGGGCCCGTTCCCGCGGTGCCCGTCGCCCCCGCCTCGGCGGCCCGGCTGCGGGCGATCGCGTCCCGGCGGGCCCGGCAGTACCAGAGGCCGATCAGGCCGAGGCCGCCGCCGGCCAGGCAGATCCACGGCCAGTTGCCGTGGCCGTGGTCGGAGAGGGTCCCCCAGAAGGGGAGCAGGACGACGAACGCCACGAACCAGAGCACCGTCCCGCCGCCGACGATCGCGACGTCATTGGCCTCCAGCGGCGGCGGAGAGGGGTGCGATGGCGTCTTGGGCATGGGCCCTAGGGTACGGGGGCGGCGGGCGTTCGATCGATTCCCTGTGCGGACTGTCCGGGGCTGTTCCGATCCATCCCGGTCTACGCGCGAAGATAGCGAACCGGCGATTGTGGAACTCATACTTGTCGTTCCGGTTGGCCGGGGTACGCCCAGGACATCGTGCTTCGTGCCCGTCCGATCGGATCGCCCGGCCACAGTCGCTCGGGCGGCTCCCCCCTCTCCTCCGCCCCCACAGAGGACGCAGCATGCCCGTGGCCCAGCCGACCACCGAGTCGCCCGAGCCCGCCCAGCCCGACGCGCCGAAGCCCCCGACCGGCGCCCTGGACCGCTACTTCCGGATCGGCGAACGCGGCTCCACCCTGCCGCGCGAGATCCGCGGCGGCATCGCCACCTTCTTCACCATGGCCTACATCCTGGTGCTCAACCCGATCATCCTGGCCAGCGCCACCGACATGACCGGCGCCCACCTGGACAACACCCAGCTGGTCACCGCCACCGCGCTCACCGCCGGTCTGACCACACTGCTCATGGGTGTGATCGGCAACGTCCCGATCGGCCTGGCCGCCGGCCTCGGCGTCAACACCATCGTGGCCCTCCAGCTCGCGCCGAAGATGACCTGGCCGGACGCCATGGGCATGGTGGTGCTGGCCGGCTTCGCGATCATGATCCTGGTCGCCACCGGCCTGCGCGAGCGGGTGATGAACGCCGTCCCGCTCGGCCTGCGCAAGGGCATCGCGATCGGCATCGGTCTGTTCATCAGCCTGGTCGGCCTGGTCGACGCCGGCTTCGTCACCCGGATGCCCGACGCCGCCCACACCACCGTGCCGCTCCAGCTCGGTACCGGCGGCCACCTGCTCGGCTGGCCGGTCCTGGTCTTCGTGCTCGGCCTGCTGCTGACCCTGGTCCTGATCGTCCGCAAGGTGCCCGGCGCGATCCTGGTCTCCATCGCGGTGATGACCGTCGTCGCCGTCGTCATCGACAAGCTCGCCGACCTGCCCGACAGCGTCTGGGGCCTGACCGTCCCGGCCTGGCCCGGCAGCCCGGTCGCCAAGCCCGACTTCGGCCTGGTCGGCGAGGTCAGCCTGTTCGGCGGCTTCGAGAAGGTCGGCGTCCTGACCGGCGTCCTCTTCGTCTTCACCGTCCTGATGTCCTGCTTCTTCGACGCGATGGGCACCATCCTCGGCGTGGCCGACGAGGCCCACCTGCTGGACGAGAAGGGCGACCTGCCGGGCATCAACAAGGTGCTGATGATCGACGGCATCGCCACCGCGGCGGGCGGAGCGACCTCCTCCTCCGCGAACACCTGCTTCGTCGAGTCCACCGCGGGTGTCGGCGAGGGTGCCCGCACCGGCTTCGCCTCGGTCGTCACCGGCGCCCTCTTCATGGTGGCGCTCTTCTTCTCCCCGCTCGCCAAGATGGTCCCCGCCCAGGCCGCGACCCCTGCCCTGGTCGCCGTCGGCTTCCTGATCCTGGCCAACTCGATCAAGGAGATCGACTGGGCCGACTACACGATCGCGATCCCGGCGTTCCTGACCATTGTGATGATGCCGTTCACCTACAGCATCACCAACGGCATCGGCTTCGGCTTCATCGCCTTCTGTGTGCTGCGCCTCGCCGCCGGCCGGGGCCGCGAGGTGCCGGTCGCGATGTACGCGGTCTCGGCGGTCTTCGCCTTCTACTACCTGATGCCCGCCCTCGGTCTGCTCTGAGGCCGGACGCCGGTCGGTCCCGGGCTCTCTCCGTACTGCGGGGAGGGCCCTCGGCTTTCCCGGTCCGCGGGGCGGTCAGGAGAGGAAGGCACGGATGCCGGAGAGCTGGACGGCGCGGCCGACGATGTCGACGACCCGGGCCGGTGGGGTGTTCACGCGCATCGTCTGCGCGGGGCCGGTCCGCATCGGGTCGGGGCTCGCGCCGACGGGGCCAGGATGTGCTCGGTGCGCTCGCGGGCGCCGGGCGGGTCAGCCCCAGATGAGGTCCTCGGCCGGCGGGGCGACGACGGTGATCGGCCGGGCCTCGACACCGGTGGCGGGCTGCGCGGTGGTGGCGGCCAGTCCGGCCAGCGCGACGAGAGCGAGGGTGGTGACCGCGGCGGCCTTGGCGATGACGGTGCGGAACATGAGGGTGGTCCTCTCGGGTGCGAAGCGGCTGGGTCCCGGAGGCCGCATCCCGCGGTGACGCCTCCTCCGGTCGCCGTCCGGGGCCTGGCCCCTTCCGGCAGACACCAGCTTCGTCGCAGCTCAGCCCGGGTGGAAGGCCTGACCGGTGGACGGAAACGGCCCTGGACCGTTCCGGTCAGGGGAGCCGGAAGCGGCCAGCAGCCGGTCGTAGAACGGGGTGACGAGCGGGACGGCGACCCGGTCGGCCCGCCAGCCCAGGAGCTCCGGGAACGATTCCAGCGCGGTCCGGCAGAACGCGGCCGCGCGTCTCTCGGCCTCGGCGAGCGAGTCGGTGAGGAGGAACAGGCCGAGCACCGGGTCCGGCACGGCGTCGCGGTGGAGCACCAGGTGCTCGATCCGGTCCTCCGGGCGCACCAGGGCCGACAGGAGGTCGCGAGTGTCCGGGGGGAGGACGGCCTCCGGCGCGGGGTGCCGCAGGGCGGCGTGCACGAGGTACATGGAGTCAAGCGTGCTGAAGCGGGCGATCGGTGTGGAGTGGTTCAACACGGACAGTTCAGGCCCTGGCCGGAAGCGTCCACAGGGTGCCCTGGTCGGGGGCTCGGCGCCTGTGGAAGGATCGCGTGCGCAGCGAACACAATTTCGTCATGGGGGAACGGACATGCTGACCGCACTGGGGCTGGACGCTGTTGCGGAGTCCGTCTACCGGGCCATGCTGGCCCGTCCGGGGGACGGCGTGGCCGCGCTGGCCGATCGCCTGTCCCTGGCCGAGCCGCAGGTCAGGACCGCCCTGGACCACCTGAGCGAGCTGGCCCTGTTGCGCCCCTCCGCGGAGCGGCCCGGTTCCCTGCGCGCGGTCTCCCCGGACGTCGGGATGGAGATCCTGATGGCGCGGCAGCAGGCCGAGCTGGCCGCCGCGCAGGCCAGGATCGAGGCCTCCCGTGCCGCGGCGGCGCAGCTCATCGCCGACTACGCCGACCTGAGGCCGGAGGCGAACACGCCCGACGTCGAGCAGTTGGTCGGCCTGGACCGGATCCGGGACCGGCTGAGCCGCTTCTCGAACGAGGCGCGCGAGGAGATCATGACCTTCGCGCCGGAGGGCGGCCAGAAGCCGGAGAACATCGAGGCGGCCAAGCCGCTCAACCGCGCCCTGGCCGACCGCGGCGTGCGGATGCGCACCGTCTACCTGGACAGCGTCCGCAACAGCCCGCACACCGTCGAGTACGTGAACTGGCTGGCCTCCCTCGGCGGCCAGGTCCGGACCGTGCCCGAGCTGCCGACCCGCATGATCGTCGTCGACCGGGCGACCGCCGTCATCCCGGTGCGCAGCGACGACACCGCGGCCGGTGCCGTCGTACTGACCGGCCAGGGGATGCTGACCGCGCTCTGCGCGCTGTTCGAGACCGTCTGGGCCGGCGCACAGCCGCTGGGGGCCATCGCCCAGCTCGACCGGCACGGCCTCACCGCCCAGGAGCGCACCGCCCTCGCCCTGCTCGCCGACGGGCACACCGACGACGCCATCGCCAAGCGGCTGGGCGTCTCCCCCCGCACCGCCCGCCGGATCGCCACCGACCTGATGGAGCGGCTGGAGGCCCGCAGCCGCTTCCAGGCCGGCGCCCGCGCGGCCCAGGTGGGCTGGCTGTCGTAGCGGAGCCGGCACCCTGGGCGGCGCTGCGGAGATGACCGGCGGCCACCTGCTCGGCGGGCCGGTCCTGGTCTTCGTGCCCGGCCTGCTGCTGACCCCGGTCCTGATCGAGGCCCGCGCTCCGATCGGAGCGCGGGCCTCGGCGCTGTCGGAGACGGTGGCGCT
>NZ_JZWY01000004.1:0-88047 GCF_000966955.1 Streptomyces sp. NRRL S-495 | reverse complement strand
CCCGCGCTCCGATCGGAGCGCGGGCCTCGGCGCTGTCGGAGACGGTGGCGCTCAGTCCTCCTCGGAGAACTCGTGCGTTTCGCGACGGTACGGCTGCGGGACTGCGGCCAGCCGTGCGGGCGTCCAGAGGTCGTCCCGTTCGTTGAGGCTGAGTTCGCCACCGCGCCGCAGCAACCAGATGACCTCGTAGTGGTACTGCAGCACCGCGTCGCCCGGAAGACGGGTCAGCAGGCCCGACACCAGCCGGACGATGTCGTCCTCCTGCCCGGACAGGTCGTCGGTCTTGTCCAGCCTGAACGCCACCGAGACGGTCGGTGTGACCTCGAGGTCGGTGATCAGCGGATTCCACGGCTTGGGGTTGGCGGCGAACACCCGGACCCAGGTGCCGAACCTGGTATCGACGCCTTCGGTGAGCAACTGCTCCGGCATCGTGGTCGAGTCGAACAGCCTGACGCCCTGTGCGATGTCGTTCAGCGCACGGGCCACCTCGGCGGCGGGCATCGGCGTGGCCAGATTCAAGCTGTGGGAGATCGACATGGTTGGAAATCCGTTCGGGTGCGCCGGGGTGTCAGTGGACGCAGTACTCGTTGCCCTCCGGGTCCTGCATGACCACCCAGGAGCCGCCCGGTTCGGCGACCTCGCGCAGGGTGGTGGCGCCGAGGGCCTCGAGGCGGGTGATGGTGGCGGCGCGGGCGTCCGGGCCGGGGTGGAGGTCGAGGTGGAGGCGGTTCTTGCCCTGCTTCGGCTCGGGGACGCGCTGGAAGAGGATGCGGCGGCCGAGCCCGGTGCCGGAGGTGGGGTCGTGCGGGTCCTCGGGGTGGCGGACGGCGGCGAGGGTGAGCCAGGCATGGCGGCCGTCGACCTCGGTGATCAGGTCCGGGGTGATCGCACCGGCGGACAGCAGGTTGCCGATCAGGGTGCTGTGGTCCTCGACGGTGTAGTCGAGGGCGGCGCCCCAGAAGGCGGCCTGGCGGTGCGGGTCGGCGGCGTCGATGACGAGCTTCCAGTGCATGGGCATGTAACCGGTTATAGGGGTTGCAGGGTATCCGGGGCAAGATGCGGCGTCAAGAAGCTCGCGGTGTAGCGGAGTTGACCGGGGGCATACTCCGGGCGAGACGGGGGAGGGGAGCGTTTCGATGGTGCGACAGGATCCGCCGACGGGGGTCGAGGCCCAACTGCTGCCGGAGCTGTTCCGGGCGGCCGACCGGGCGTCGATCGCCGGCCAGCAGGAGACGCTGCGCTGGTACCGGGGACTGATCTCGATGCTGGTGGTCGCGGCGGTCGTCGGCTCGCTGCCCGGGCCGGACGACAAGGGCGCCGCCGACATCACGCCGCTGTTCTCGGTGGTGGCGTTCCTGGTGGCCGGGTACTTCTGGTCCCGGCTGCGCCGGGGCAACCCGCAGGCGCGGTGGTACGAGGCGCGGGCGGCGGCCGAGTCGGTGAAGACGCTGGCCTGGAAGTACTCGGTGCGGGCCCGGCCGTTCGAGGGTGACGCGGAGTCGGCGGACGTCGACCGGGTCTACCTGCTCCAGCTGGAGGACGTGCTGCGGGCCTTCGAGGACCCGGCGATCGTGCCGCCGGACGCGGTCGCCGAGATCACCCCGGAGATGCGGCGGGTCCGGGCGGAGTCGTTGACCTCGCGCCGCACGCTCTATCTGCGCACCCGGGTGGAGGGGCAGCGGACGTGGTACCGCTCGCGCGCCGAGTCCTGCGAGTCGCAGGCGGTCACCTGGGGGCTGGCCGTCGCGGCGCTGATCATCATCGGTGCGGCGGCGGCCGTCGCGCAGGCGACCGGGGCGCTGCAGGTGCATGTCTTCGGGGCCACCTCGGCGGCGGCCGCGTCGGTGATCGCCTGGACCCAGCTGAAGCAGCTCCGCCCGCTGGCGGCCGCCTACCAGCTGGCGGCGCGGGAGCTGGAGAACGTCGGCAACCAGCTGTCCGACCTCGACCTGCGGGGGCCGGACGCCGAACGGGGCTGGGCCCGGCTGGCGGCCGAGGCGGAGGACGCGGTGTCGCGCGAGCACACCACCTGGCGGGCCAAGCGGGCCTTCCCGCGCTGAGCGGGGCGCCCGTGGGGCCCGGGCCTTCCGGTGCTGGGCTCAGGCGTCCAGGGGCGCTAGACCGAACGGGTGGCCGGCCGGGTCGATCAGCACCTTGAGCGTGCGCCCGTGCTGGTACGTGGGCTCGGTCGCGCCCAGAGCCAGCGCGCGGGCGGTGGCCTCCTCCAGGTCGTCGACGTAGAAGTCCAGGTGGAAGTGCTTGCCGCCGTCCGGCTCGACCCACGGCTCCGGCCGGTACCCGTTGACCCGTCCGAAGCCGAGCGGGCTGCCGCCCTCCGGGTTGTCCAGGATGGCGAACTGCTCGTCCACGTGCCGGGTCTCCCACCCGAGCAGCTCGCCGTAGAAGGCGGCCAGTGCGACCGGGTCGGCACAGTCGATGGTGACCATGGCGAGGCGGGCGAAGCCGGTGTCGGCCTGCGCGGCCTGCTCGGCGGCGACGTCGGTCATGTCTGCTCGGCCCTTCTGCTGAGGGGTGGTGCGGCGCCGGGGGTCCGCGTGGACCGGGCCCCACGATCCAGCATCGCACCGGGAGTCATCGGGGGCACGGCCAGAGATGTGGGGCGATTCGGTCCGGAACGTTCCGGATCGCTACAGAATCGGCACTTCTTGGGCATCGGAGGACCAATGATTAGTTGTATAAACTTTTGATCCAATCGAGGGATTGTTGGTTACGGGGGGTTTCTCGATGGCTATCGAACTGCCTGACGAAGTCGCGACACTGCTGAGCTTCATCGGCATCCGCTGGCCCGCGGTCAACGAGGACAAGGTCCGCGAATTCGGCGAGCACATCAAGGAGTTCGCCAAGGGCCTCGAAGAGGTCCACGGCGACTCGACCGCGACGATCCATCAGCTCGGCGGAGCCTACGAGGGCGCGTCCTACCAGGCGCTGGCCGCCAAGTGGGCCCTGATGTCCGACAAGCACTTCAACGAGGTCGTCCAGGCCGCGCACGTGGTCGCGCAGGCGATGGACATCGCCGCCGACGCGATCGTCGCGATGAAGCTGGAGGCGCTCGGCGAACTCATCGTCCTGGCCGCCACCTTCGTCGCCGCCCAGGCCGCCGCGGTGGCGACGGCGGGACTGGCGGAGGTCGGCGCCATCGCGGCCCAGCAGGCCGCGCGCAAGCTGATGTCCTACCTGGCGCACCAGCTGGAGGAGTACATCGTCGCCCAGGTGGTGGAGGCCGCGCTCAACCCGCTGATCGAGATCGTCGCGGAGGCGGTGTCCGGGCTGGTCTTCGAGGCCGCCGAGGCCGCGGTCGCCGGTGGCTCGGTCGGCGCCGCGTTCAAGATCAATCCGGCCGCGGTGGAGGCGCACGCCCGGGCCCTGCACGAGCAGGCCGAGAAGGTCGCCCAGCACGCCCAGGTCTTCGGCACCCGGGTGTCGGCGGTGAGCTTCGAGTGAGCGACCCCACCGTCAAGGCGCTCAAGAACGTCGCGACGAAGCTCGGCAAGACCCTGTCGGACGACATGGGCAAGGCCGCCAAGAAGATGTACAAGCAGGCGGGCGACAACCTCAACAAGACCGCCAAGCACCACAAGGACAACGACCACCACACCGCCGGGGACTTCGACGGCAAGGCCAAGGACAAGGCCGCCGAACCGCCCAAGACGGGCAATGGCGCGGGTGGTGACGGGCCGAAGACGCCGCCGCGGAAGTACTTCATCCACGACGACGGCCGGGTCCAGGAGATCAAGGACGGCAAGCTCGTCGATGTGAAGGACCCGGACGAGTCGCTCAAGACCATGCTGGACGGGGCCAAGGTCAAGGACCCGTCCAAGGAGGAGATCGAGAAGCACCACGCGAAGAAGTACAAGAAGTCGGACAAGGACGACGCCGGGAACCAGAAGCAGGACGAGAAGGTCGTCAGTCAGAAGATCGACGATCCGACCGAGCTGTCCCGCGCGGTGGAGGAGGCCCGGCGCGCCCAGGGGGACTACGGCGGCAAGAACTACGCCTCGCTCCGGTACCGGGACGAGAAGGGCGAGTTCATCCTGGTCGGCCGGAGCGACTACAACCGCAGCCACTCGGAACGCTCGATCGGAAAACCTCTGCTCGGCGGCAGGGAGGGCAATGTCACCGACCTCTACACCGAACGGGCGCCCTGCCAGGCGGGCCCGAACTGCGAACGCTGGCTGGCCAGGCACTTCGAGTCCCAGAACCCGGATCTGAAGGTCACCCACGGTGTCGAGTACGACAACAAGGTGCCCACCAAGGACCGCGACTGGGGGCACAAGGCCTATCTGAAGCAGATCGAGCAGGACCACGCCGCGGGCCAGCACGGTGGCACGATGGGCACCAAGGACTTCGACGCGCAGGGGCAGCAGGACAAGGCGGCCTCCGCCGCGAAGAAGAAGGCCAAGGGTCTGTGACGGTCGAGAACGAAGGATGGACGAGGTGCTGGTAGGGATTGAGTGGCCGGTGGTCGTGGAACGGGCCGCACCCGGCGACCTGCTGCGGTTCCGCCCCGACGTGGCGGCGCGGATCTGGCCCGAGGGTGACGGCGCGCGCTTCGTGACCGAGATCGGGATCCCGTTCTCCAACGGGCTCTTCCGGATCCTGGAGGAGTTCGCGGACCGGGACCCGGCCACCCCGGCGCACGCCTTCGAGACCTGGGACTCCTCGCCGGTCGACACGCCGCACGGCCGGCTGCAGCCGCTGGGCAGCCTCTTCCAGGCGACCGTGTACGTGCACCTCGGCGACGGCACGATCTGGGTCTCGGACCCGGACGCCGAGATCGAGTACGAGCTGATCCACGGGGACGTCTCCTCGCTGAGCTACCTCGTCTACAAGTTCGAGGTCGAGCGCCCGGGCCCCGACGAGCGTCCGGACCCCAACGACTGGGCCGCGGTGGAGGAGATCGTCCAGGAGGGCATGGAGCGCTGGGACTCGCTGCCGTTCAAGAGCGAGTTCTGGGCGATGTTCCTCGACACCTGGGCCACCCTGTGAGCGGGGCCGCCGAGTGAACGCGGACAGGGACGACGAGCTGGCAGCGGCGCTGTTGGCGCATTTCGGGCCGCGCGGGCTGCGGGCCCTGCCGATCGCGCCCGCCGGGCCGTTGCGGCATCCGGGGCTTCCGCTGCAGGTCGGGCCGTACTTCCGGGCGGCGGAGGAGCACGATCCGCTGTCGGTGGGGGAGTGCGCCGCGGCGGTCGGGGCGGACGCCGGGCCGATGGCGGCGCAGCTGCGGATCGGGACGGACGGCGGGGCCGAGCTGTACTTCGCGCCGGACCGGTCGGTCCGGGCGGTGCTGCTTGGCGCCGAGCCGCTGGACCTGCCGGTGAGCGGCAGCGTGGCGGCGTTCGCGGCGGGCCTGCTGCTGCTCGACCGGCTGCTGCCGGCGGTCGCCGAGGTGGATCGGCCGGACCTCGCGCTGGCCGCCTACCGGGAGCTGCGGCAGGGCCTGCTGGCCGCGGACCCGACCGCCTTCGACGACCGTGAGGGCTGGTGGCCGCGGGTGCTGGACGACCTGCGGCGGCCGTTGAACATCGACTCCTCGGCGGCCTTCGAGGTGGTCGACGAGAACGGCGCGAAGCGGATCGTCTCGGAGGTGGGCGGCCCCGGCCTGCTGCACCCCGAGGAGGCGCTCTGGCACCGGCTGCGGGCCGAGGGCGTGGAGGCCGAGCAGGTCGTGCGGGTGTACTGCGAGCTGGAGCCGTGCATGATGCCCGGCCACTACTGCGCGCGCTGGCTGGCGCGGGAGTTCCCGCAGGCGGAGTTCACCCACAGCTTCGACTACGGCGACACGGCCGAGTCCCGGGAGAGCGGGATCAAGGCACTGATGATCAGCGTGGCCGAGCGGCGCGGCTGAGTCGGGCAAGGCCGGGTCGGGTAGGGCCGGGTCGAGCGCGGCCCAGCCCGGCACGGCCGGGCCTGGCACGGAGTACGGAAGTACGGGGAGAGGGAAGCGGGCGATGGCGGGGAGCGGGCTGCGGATGCCGCGGCTGGGGGCGGGCCGCAGGCCGGCCGGAATGGCGTTGCTGGGCTGGCTGGACGATCCGCGGGCGCCGCGGCTGTGCCGGGTGGCCGGGCCGCCCGGGTCCGGCAAGTCGCACCTGCTGGCCTGGCTGGTGCGCGGCTGCACCGGGGCCGACGCCCCGGGCGGGCGGCGGATCCACGCCGTGCTGCCCGCCGCCGGTGCCACCGTCCGGACGGCCGTCTGGTCGCTCGGGCAGCAGCTCGACCTGGTCGCGCACGCCCCGGGCCCGCTGATCGCGGCGATCGCGGCGGACGGACGGCCGACCGTGGTCTGCGTGCCCGAACTGGACCTGGCCGAGGACCCGGCCGCCCTGGTGACCGAGCTGCTCGACCCGCTGCTCCGGCTGCCCGGGGTACGGCTGGTGATCGGGGCGGCGACGGACGGCCCGGCCGCCCGGGCGTTCACCGCCGTGCCCGCTCCGGCGGTGCTGGACCTCGGTGAGCCGCAGTGGACGGACGCCGCGCGGTTCGCCGCCTGGGCGGTGGAGCAGGGCGGCGACCCGGCCGCCTACCCGCTGCCCGGGCCGGTCCTCGGGACGCCCGCGGCCCCGCCCGCCCCGGTGCCGCCGCCGCCCGGGACGGAGCCGCGCTCGCTCGGCGAGGAGGCCCTGTCGGCGCTCTGGACGACGGTGGCGGCGGACCCCGGCCCGCTGGCCGCGGATCCGCTGCTCTACGCGCTCGCCCGCCCGGTCCCGGTGACGGCGGCGGTCGAGCGGCGGGACGACGCGCTGGCCAGGGCCTGGCGGGCCGCGGGACCGGCGGTGATCGAGGAGCCGGACCCGGCGGTGCGGGCGGCGGTGCTGCGGACCCGGCTGCTGGGCGGGGACACCGTCGCCGCGGCGGCCGCGGCCGTGCTGGCGCAGCTGCCAGGGCCCTGGGCCGGGCGCTGGGCCCGCTGGGAGGGCGTCGACCGGGACTGGCCGGGGCCGGCGGTGGCGCTCACGGCCGGGGCGGGGCCGTACGCGGGGCAGGTGCTGGTGGCCGATCCGACCGGTTCGGTGCGGACCTTCGACGCCGCCACCGGCCGTCGCCTGGGCGCGGTGGTGGTGCCCGCGCCGCGCCCGTTGCGGGGGCTGGCGGTGACGGCGGGCGGGTCCGCGGTGCTGCTCGACGCCTGGGGGCGGCCGGAGCTGGTGGTGCCGGCCGAGCCCCGGCTGGGCCTGGAGCCGTACGGGCTGATGGCGGCACTGGACGCGGTGGGCGCGGCCTCCGGGGACCTGAGCGCGGTGGCGGCGGTCGGCGGGCTGGCGGATTCCGCGCCGGCCCTCGGCGACGCGGCCGGTGCGGTGCACTGGTTCGAGGACGGCAAGGTGCTGAGCGAACGGCTGCACCACGGGCCGGTGACGGCGCTGGCCGGTACCGCGCTGGGCGGCGGGCCGCTGTCCGATCCGGAGATCCCGCTGCTGGTGAGCGGTGGCTTCGACGGCGCGGTGCGGCTCTGGGGGCCGCGTTCGGCGCCGATGCCCGAGCCGTCCGACCGCCGGGGCTGTCCGGTGACGGCGGTGGCGGCCGGGGCGACGGCGGCCGGTCCGGTGGTGGCGGCGGCCTGGTCGGACGGGTTCGTCCGGGTGCGGGACCTGGGGACGGGCGGGGTGCTGGACCTGCGGACCGGCTCGGAGGTGTGGTCGCTGGCGCTGGCCGGCACGCTGCTGGTGCTGGGCATGCCGGACGGTCTCGCGGCGGTGGACACCCGGCGCTGACCTCGCCCAGAACCCACGCGCGTAAACCCACGCGCGTACCCCGATCGGGACGCCGTGAAGCGGGCGAACGGAAACCAATTTTCTTTAGCGAGAGTAATGACGTAGGCTAAACAACATGCCCGAGATGTCCGAGCAGGACCTCGCAGCCATCAGTCAGCTGCGATCGTCCGCCATGCGCCTCTCCCGTCGACTGCGTCACCAGCGGGTCGAGGAGTCGCTCAGCCCCACCGAGATCGGGGTGCTGGGCACCCTCGCCCGGTGCGGGAGGGCCACACCGGGCGAGCTCGCCCGGAAGGAGCACGTGCAGCCGCCCTCGATGACCAGGATCGTCGCGATGCTGGAGGAGAAGGGCCTGGTGCGGCGCGAGCCGCACCCGGAGGACCGCCGCCAGGTGGTCGTCAGCAGTACCGAGGAGGCCGAGGCGATCCTGGCGGAGTCCCGCAGTCGCCGGAACGCCTGGCTCGCCGAGCTCGCCGAGGGGCTCGACGAGGAGGAGTGGGCAAAGCTCCGCGAGGCCGCGCCCGTGCTCTACAAGCTCGCACACCTCTAGGCAGATCGATTCCGGTAGCCGCCGGAGGACGAAGGAGAAACGCATTACCGCAGGACCGATGACAGACACCAGGAGCGCGACGGCCGGAACACCGGCCGCCGCGCCGCGAGGGGAGACCACTGTGACACCGCCGGCCGCCGCCACCGCAGCCGCCACCCGTATCCGGACCGACGAGCAGACCACCGACACCGCCGCGGCGAGCGCCGCGGCCGCCGACACCCAGGCACCCGCCCCGACGGGGCTGCCGGGCAACGGCGACGACGACCCCGACGAACGCACCGCGGCGGACGACCCCGCCGCTCCCGGCCGCAGCCGCGCGGCCACGTCCCCGAGGACGGCGGATTCGCCGACCGGAGCCCGGTTCACCCGGCCCGGGGGGATGTTCAGCTCACTGAGCGTTCGCAACTACCGCTACTACTTCGCCGGCCAGGTGGTGTCCAACACCGGGACCTGGATGCAGCGCATCGCCCAGGACTGGTTGGTCCTGAGCCTCACCGGCAGCCCGCTCGCGGTCGGCATCACCACCGCGATGCAGTTCCTGCCGATGCTGCTGCTCGGTCTCTTCGGCGGAGTGCTCGCCGACCGGCTGCCCAAGCGCAAGCTGCTGATCGGCACCCAGGGCGCGATGGGCCTGCTGGCCGCCGGCCTCGCCGTGCTGACCGTGGCCGGCGTCGTGACGCCGTACTACGTCTACGCCTTCGCCCTGCTGCTCGGCCTGGTCACCGTGGTCGACAACCCGGCCCGGCAGGCCTTCGTCTCCGAGATGGTCGGCCCGAAGCACCTCGCCAACGCGGTCAGCCTGAACGCCGCCAACTTCCAGACCGCCCGGCTGGTCGGCCCCGCCGTCGCGGGCCTGCTGATCGCCGCGGTCGGCAGCGGCTGGGCGTTCGCGGTGAACGCGCTGTCCTTCGCCGCCGTCATCGGCGGACTGCTCGCCATGCGCGAGAGCGAACTGCGCCCGACCGAGCCGATCGCCCGGGAGAAGGGGCAGTTGCGGGAGGGGCTGCGGTACGTCAAGGAGCGGCCCGAGCTGCTCTGGCCGCTGGTGCTGGCCGGTTTCATCGGCACCTTCGGCTTCAACTTCCCCACCCTGCTGGCAGGTTTCGCCACGGACACCTTCCACGTCGGCGCCGGGCAGTACGGCCTGCTGAACACCGCGATGGCGGTCGGCTCGCTGGCCGGGGCCCTGATCGCGGCCCGCCGGGGCGCGCCCAGGCTGCGCAGACTCGTCGGCGCCGCCCTCGGCTTCGGCGCGCTGGAGGTGCTGGCGGCGTTCGCGCCCGGCTACTGGACCTTCGCGCTGCTGCTCACCCTGATCGGGGTGTTCGGGCTGAGCTTCAACACCTCGGTCAACGCCACCCTGCAGCTGGCCACCGAGCCCGCGATGCGCGGCCGGGTGATGGGCCTGCTGATGCTGGTCTTCACCGGCGGCACGCCGATCGGGGCGCCGATCGTGGGCTGGGTCACCGCCTCGTACGGGCCCCGGCTCGGGCTGTTGGCCTGCGGCCTGGTCTCGGCGCTGGCGGCCACCGTGGTCGGCCTGGTGCTGGCCCGCAGCGCGGAGCTGCGGCTGCGGCTTGACCTGCACCCGGGGCGCGGCGGCCGGATCGTCGCCCTGGTGCCGCGGCCGGTGGCCGGCGTCAAGCCGGAGCTGGCCACCGCCTGCTGACGGTTAGTCGGTCCCGCTGACCGCGGGTCGGCCCCGGAGTGCCGTTCGACACTCCGGGGCCGACGGCCGGTCAGAGCCGGATCGCCAGGATCTGCCCCTGCCAGAGTCCGGCCGGCTGCTCGACCTCGAAGGATTCCGTCTCGGTGAAGCCGAGCGCCCGGTACTGGCCGACCAGCTTGCGGTCGCCGCCGGCGAAGCAGTCCACCCGCAGCAGGCCGATGCCGCGCCGGCGCGCCTCGTCGAGGGCGTCGGCGATCAGCGCGGCGCCGATGCCGGAGCCCTTGCGGGTCCGGTCGGTCACCAGGTTGCGGATGTACAGCTCGGGCCCGTCCACCGGGGTGGCGTACTCGGGCCGCTCCTCGGACAGCACGCAGGAGCCGACGGTGCGCCCCTCGTCGTCGACCGCGAGCCGGATCAGGAACGGCTCGTGGCCGTACTTGCCGATGTGCTCCACCCGGGCCGGGGTGCCGCTGAAGGAGTGCTCGCCCCACTGGCGGGTGCGGCCCTGGGCGGCCAGCCACTCCACGGCGCCGTCGAGCAGGGACAGGATGTCGGGGATGTCTTCGGGACCCCCGTTGCGGATCTTCATGGAAAACCGTTCTAGTCCAAACCGTCGCCCGGTGGAAGATGTCCCCATGAGGCTCTTCGTGGCGGTACTGCCTCCGGTGGAGGCGTTGCAGGACCTGGTCGACGCGGTGGCGCCGGTGCGCGGCCTGCCCGGGGCGGACCGGCTGCGCTGGACCGCGGTCGAGGGCTGGCACCTGACCCTGGCGTTCCTCGGCGAGGTGCCGGCCGAGCGGGTGCCGGAGCTGTCGGCCGCTCTGGCGGCGGTGGCGGCGGTGAATCCGGCGCACCCGTTGCGGCTGGCCGGGGCCGGACGGTTCGGCGACAAGGTGCTCTGGGCCGGGGTGGAGGGCCGGGTGTGGGCGCTGCGCGGGCTGGCCGAGGCGGTGGCCGGAGCCACCGCGGAGGTGGCCGGCGAGGCGGACGCGTTCAGCTTCCACCCCCATCTGACGCTGGCCAGGGCCGGGTCCTCACGGGGGCAGCGGCGCGCGGCGCAGCGGGCGGCCGCGGCGGAGCTGGACGGGCTGGCGCAGGCCCTGGAGGGGTACCGCGGGCCGGACTGGGAGGCCGCCGAGCTGCACCTGATGCGGAGCGAGCAGGGCGCCGGCTTCGCCCACTACGGCTCACTGGCCTCCTGGCCGCTGGCCCGCTGGGAGGACTGAGAAGGGCGGGTGGGCCGGTGCTCCGGTCAGGGCCAGATCCGCATGGCGTCCGCCGCGACCCGCTCCAGTTCGGCGCGGGTCGCGCCGTCGCGGGCGCGCTGCGACATGCCCTGGACCACGGTTGCGGTGAACTGCGCCAGCGCCGCCGGGTCCGCCCCGGCGGGCTCGTGACCGGCCGCGACGTCGGCGCGGATCAGTGACTCCAGGGCGCGGACGTTGGCGTTGCGCAGCTCCCGGACGGCCCCGGTCACCTCGGGCGAGGTGCAGTTGACGGTCGAGCTGATCAGCAGACAGCCCCACGGGTGGTCGGGGTCGGTCGCCATGGCGGCGGCCTCGCGCAGCATCCGGGCCACGCCGGCCCGGGCGGTGGGCTCCTCGGCGAGCGCGCGGGTCGCGTAGGCGCCGTGGCCCTCCCGGTACCGGTCGACCACCTCGCCGAAGAGGGCGCTCTTGTCGCCGAAGGCCGCGTAGAGGCTCGGCGGGCGGATGCCCATCGCGGTGGTGAGGTCGGCGACCGAGGTCGCCTCGTAGCCGCGTTCCCAGAACAGCCGCAGGGCCTGCTCCAGGGCTGCCTCACGGTCGAAGGAGCGCGGGCGGCCGCGTTTCGCGGTGGTGGTGGCCATGCGCCGATTCTATATCGCCCACTACAGAAACCGTGCTACGGTCATTTCATTAGCGATCACTACAGAAGTGGGTGCCGCCGGACCGGTGGCGCCCGGAAGAAGGGGGCGGTCATGTCGAGGTTGACCGGACGGACGGCGCTGGTGACGGGCGGCAGCCGGGGTATCGGGCGGGGCATCGCCGAGCGGCTGGCCCGTGAGGGCGCGCTGGTCGCGGTGCACGGGCGGGACCCGGAGGCGGCCGCGCAGACGGCGAAGGAGATCGAGCGGGACGGTGGCCGGGCCTTCCCGGTCGCCGCCGAACTCGGCGTGCCCGGGGACGCCGAGGCGCTCTGGGCCGCCTTCGACGCCGGGCTGGCCGGGTACGACGGCGGCCACGGGCTGGACATCCTGGTGAACAACGCCGGGATCGGGCAGCCGGGGCGGATCCACGAGGTGGACGAGGCCGCCTACGACCGGGTCTTCGCCGTCAACACGCGGGCGCCGTTCTTCGTCGTCCGGCACGGTCTGGACCGGCTGCGCGACGGCGGGCGGATCGTCAACGTCTCCTCGGGCGTCACCCGGGTGGCGTTCCCGGAGGCCGTCGCCTACGCGATGACCAAGGGGGCGCTGAACACCCTGACGCTGACCCTCGCCCAGGAGCTGGGGCCGCGCGGGATCACCGTCAACGCGGTGCTGCCGGGCATCGTGGCCACCGACATCAATCCCTGGCTGGCGGACCCGTCGGCGCGGGCCCGGGCCTCCTCGTTCTCGGTCTTCGACCGGGTCGCCGAGCCGGCCGACGTGGCGGACGTGGTGGCCTTCCTGGCCTCGGACGACGCCCGCTGGGTCACCGGCCAGAACCTGGACGCCAGCGGCGGATCCAACCTCGGCGTCTGAGCCCGGACCGGCCGGGGGTACGCTCGTTGACCGTGGATCCCAAGACTCGCATGCGAATCGTGACCGGCGCGCTCGTCCTGCTGCTGGTGATCGTGCTGGCCAGCTCGCTGGTCGGCCGGTAGCCGCCGGGACCGGCGGAACGGAAAAGGGCCACCGCCCGGAGGCGGTGGCCCTTCATTCGTGCGGGTGCGGCCGGTCGTAGCCGCTGGAGCACGCGGTCGGGGTCAGAGCCGCTCGACCACGTAGTCGATGCAGACCGTGAGCGCCTCGACGTCGGCCGGCTCGATCGCCGGGAACATCGCGACCCGCAGCTGGTTGCGGCCGAGCTTGCGGTACGGCTCGGTGTCGACGATGCCGTTGGCGCGCAGCGCCTTGGCGACGGCGGCGGCGTCCACCGAGTCGTCGAAGTCGATCGTGCCGACGACCTGGGAGCGCTCGGCCGGGTTCGCCACGAACGGGTTGGCGAACGAGGACTTCTCGGCCCAGCCGTACAGCCGGGACGAGGAATCAGCCGTACGGGCGACGGCCCAGTCGAGCCCGCCGTTGCCGTTCATCCATTCCAGCTGGTCGGCCAGCAGGAAGAGGGTGGCGATGGACGGGGTGTTGTACGTCTGGTCCTTCGACGAGTTGTCGATGGCCGTCGGCAGGTCGAAGAACGGCGGGATGTACCGGCCGGAGCCGGCGATCTCGGCGGCGCGCTCCAGGGCGGCCGGGGAGAACGACGCCAGCCACAGGCCGCCCTCGGAGGCGAAGGACTTCTGCGGGGCGAAGTAGTAGACGTCGGTCTCGGTGATGTCCACCGGCAGGCCGCCGGCGCCCGAGGTGGCGTCGACCAGCACCAGCGAGCCCTGGTCGGCGCCGGCCGGGCGGGCGATCGGCATCGCGACGCCGGTGGAGGTCTCGTTGTGGGTGAGGCCGTAGACGTCCACCCCGGCCTCGGCGACCGGCAGCGGGTGGGTGCCGGGGGCGGTCTTGATCACGCTCGGCTCGGCCAGCCAGGGCGCGGCCTTCACGGAGGAGGCGAACTTGGAGGAGAACTCGCCGAAGTCGAGGTGCTGGGACTTCTCGCGTACCAGGCCGAAGGCCGCGATGTCCCAGAAGGCGGTGGACCCGCCGTTGCCGAGAACCACCTGGTATCCCTCGGGCAGGGAGAACAGGCTGCTCACGCCCTCGCGCACGCGCTTGACCAGGTTCTTCACCGGGGCCTGGCGGTGGGAGGTGCCGAGCAGGGAGGTCTCGGTGGCGGCGAGGGCACTCAGGGCCTCGGGGCGCACCTTGGAGGGGCCACAGCCGAAACGGCCGTCGGCGGGCTTGATGTCAGCGGGGATCTGGATCTGAGCCACGCGCCGCAGCCTACCGGCCGGGGCAGCCGCGGTTCGACGCCCGTCCGCCCGCTGAGATGCCCCCGACCCGCCCGCGAGCTGCGGAAACAGCGGGTCCGGTCGGTATCCGGACCCGCTGTCGGGGGAGCTGCGACGGTGGTGTCAGCCGGCGATGGCCTCGAAGCCCTCGATGTCGCGGGGGCTGCGCGGGCCGGGGCCGATGTAGCGCGCGGCGGGGCGCACGAGGCGTCCGGTGCGCTTCTGCTCCAGGATGTGCGCCGACCAGCCGGCGGTCCGGGCGCAGGTGAACATCGAGGTGAACATGTGCGCCGGGACCTCGGCGAAGTCCAGCATGATGGCGGCCCAGAACTCGACGTTGGTGGCCAGCACGCGGTCGGGGCGGCGGTTGTGCAGCTCCTCCAGCGCGGCCTTCTCCAGCGCCTCGGCGACCTCGAAGCGCGGCGCGCCGAGCTCCTTGGCGGTGCGGCGCAGCACGCGGGCGCGCGGGTCCTCGGCGCGGTAGACGCGGTGGCCGAAGCCCATCAGGCGCTCGCCCTTGTCCAGGGCGTTCTTGACCCAGGCGGTCGCGTCGCCGGTGCGCTCGATCTCCTCGATCATGCCGAGCACGCGGGACGGCGCGCCGCCGTGCAGCGGGCCGGACATCGCGCCGACGGCGCCGGACAGGGCGGCCGCGACATCGGCGCCGGTGGAGGCGATGACCCGGGCGGTGAACGTGGAGGCGTTCATGCCGTGCTCGGCGGCGGAGGTCCAGTAGGCGTCGATGGCCTTGACGTGCTTGGGGTCGGGCTCGCCGCGCCAGCGGATCATGAACCGCTCGACCACGGTCTCGGCCTTGTCGATCTCGCTCTGCGGGACCATCGGCAGGCCCTGGCCGCGGGCGGACTGGGCGACGTACGACAGCGCCATGACGGCGGCCCGGGCGAGGTCGTCGCGGGCCTGCTCGGCGTCGATGTCGAGGAGCGGCTTGAGGCCCCAGACCGGGGCGAGCATGGCGAGGGCGGACTGCACGTCGACCCGGATGTCGCCGGAGTGGACGGGGATCGGGAAGGGCTCGGCGGCCGGCAGGCCGGGGTTGAACTTGCCGTCGACCAGCAGGCCCCAGACGTGACCGAAGGAGACATTGCCAACCAGGTCGTCGATGTCGACGCCTCGGTACCGCAGGGCGCCGCCTTCACGGTCGGGTTCGGCGATCTCGCTCTCGAAAGCGACGACGCCTTCGAGCCCGGGTACGAAGTCGGACATGCACGGCTCCTTCAGTTCTGCGATCGGCGGACCTCCGTGGTGGGGAGGCACACCAGTGACCGAATGGTGGTTGGCACTCGGTGCCAGGGTGACAGGCACGGGGTGCATTGCGCCATACACCACCATGGTGATGTTTCCCGAGGGCCCGCTTGACTTTTCGCCCGAGGGCCGGTCGTGCCCGGCAAATCTCCGGAACCAAGGGTGCGGTTCGGGACAAATCACCGTACGACGGGCGGCCAAGCGGTGGCGAGTCACCTTATCTCCCACCGGGGTTTGTCCGGAGGTAGCGGTGCCGGTTGCTTGTCGTACGGGATGATGTTGACGTGCAGACCCCGGACCGCGCCCAGTCGACGCCCCTGCCCCCCGCCACCCGGATCCTGGCCGACGAGGCCCGACCCGGGCCGGACCTCGCCGTGATGCGCAAGCACTACACGCACGAGGGCCTGGTCGAGGAGGACCTCGCCGCCGAGCCGATGGGCCAGTTCACCCGGTGGTTCCACGACGCGGACGAGGCCGGGGTGGCGGAGCCCAACGCGATGGTGCTCTCCACCGCCGACGCCGAGGGGCGGCCCAGCTCGCGCACGGTGCTGCTCAAGGGGTTCGACGCCCGCGGCTTCGTCTTCTTCACCAACTACGGCTCCCGCAAGGGCGCCGAACTCGCCGTCAACCCGTACGGCGCGCTGCTCTTCCCGTGGGTCGCGCTGGCCCGCCAGGTGATCGTCCAGGGCCGGGTGGAGAAGGTCGGCCGGGACGAGACCGCCGCCTACTTCCGCACCCGCCCGCACGGCTCCCAACTCGGCGCCTGGGCCAGCGAACAGTCCAGCCCGGTCGCCTCGCGCGAGGTGCTGGAGCAGCGCTACGCGGAGCTGGAGCGGCGCTACCCGGAGGGCGAGGGGGTGCCGGTGCCGCCGTTCTGGGGCGGGTACCGGGTGGTGCCGGAGAGCGTGGAGTTCTGGCAGGGGCGGGAGAACCGGCTGCACGACCGGCTGCGCTACCTCGTCGACCCGGCTGCCCCGGCGGGCTGGCAGGTGGAGCGGCTCTGCCCGTGAGTCCGGCCGGGCCGTGCCCGCGGGACGGTCGGGGTCGTGCCCGCGGGGCGGGTCCGGCCGTGCCCCCGCGCATGCCCGTGCGGGCGTCGGTCCGGGCCGTGCCCGTACGCCCCCGACCAGGCCCGTAACCCCGCGGGGTCGCACTTGTGACGACACCACTACACCTTCCTTCGCCCACCGGCTGACCTTGCGTCAGCCCGCCAGTAAGGTGGGGATGTTCACCGGCTCGGTGGGGGGTTGTTGGGTGCGGCCGTACTTCTTCTTCAGCTACGCGCGGCGGGACCACCTGGCCGGGGGTGCCTTCGTCGACCAGTTCTTCACCGACCTGCGGGACGAACTGGCGCGGATCGAGCCCGAGGCCGGTCCGGGCGAACTGGCCTACCGGGACACCGAACGGCTGCGGATCGGCGACGACTGGGAGCGGCAGCTCTCCCTGATGCTCGGCGCCAGCCGCACCATGGTCGCCCTCTACTCGCCCGCCTACTTCGCCAGCCCCTACTGCGGCAAGGAGTGGACCGCCTTCGACCACCGGACGCGGCGCCACGAGGAGCAGACCGGGGAGAGCGTCCCGGCCCTCATCCCCGTGCTGTGGGAGCCGCCGCCCGAGGACCTGCCCGTCGAAGTCCGGCGGATCCAGTACATGCAGCACGACTTCGGCGCCGAGTACGCCACCGGCGGGCTGCGCCACCTGCTGCGGACCGACCCGCAGGGCACGGCGTACCGCAAGGTGGTGCGGGTGATCGCCGAGCGGATCCGGGAGGCCGCCTCCTGGCGGGTCGCCGAACTGCGGGACCTCGACCTCGGGCAGGTGGAGGGCTGCTTCCCGGTGGAGGAGGTCGCCCCGGTCGCCGCCCGCAGCAGCCTGGTCCGGCTCTTCGTCGCCGCGCGGCGGGCCGGCGACCCGCCCGCCGTGGTCGGCGGGGCCGGCGCGGTCAACGGCGACCGGTTCCCGGCGCAGCGCTCCGAGGCGGACAGCGTGCGGGCCGACGGCGCGGGCGGCGGTGCGGGCGGCGGCGTCGGCGGCCCGGACGGGCCCTACCAGGGCGGCTGGTACGGGGCGCACCCCCGCGACTGGGCGCCCTACCACCCGCCCCGGCTGCCCTCGTTGGCGGTCCAGGCCCAGCAGGTGATCACCCGGGCCGGGCACAGCACCAGCCTGGAGACCGTCGGCCCGGACCTCGCCGACGCGCTCGACCGGGCCCGGGAGAACAACGAGGTCAGCGTCCTGCTGGTGGACCCCTGGGCGGCCGGCGCCGAGCCCTTCCGGCAGGCGCTGCGCGACTTCGACCGGCAGAACCACCCGGTCACCGCCGTCCTGCTGCCCGACAGCACCGACGACCCGCCGGCCGGTCCGGCGCGCGCCCGGCTCTGGGAGGGGGTGCGCGAGGTGTTCGCGCGCACCTGGTTGCACCGGTCCGGGCCCGAGCCGCTCTTTCGCATCCACATCCGGCGGGAACGATTCGAGCGTGAGCTGCTCTCGACCGTGACCGTCGCCCAGAACCGCCTGCTCGACCAGCTGGACGACGACCCGGTCGCCGCCCGGGCCCAGTTCGGGCTCGGTCCGGACCCGCGACCGATGCCCGGCCTCACCATCCCGGCCTGGCCGCCCGTTCCGCCGGCGCCGCCCGTCTCCCCGGGCCCGCCCGTCCCACGCCCGGGGAACGCCCCCGGAGCGGGGGCCGGTTCCGGGGCGGGCGCCGGCGCCGGCGCCGGGGCCGCGCCGGGGCCGAGGGGCGCCCTGCGCGAGGAGACCGTGCCCCTGACCAACCGGGCGCCCAGTGAAGGAGAAGCGGACCGATGAGCGTTGAGCACGCCGCCCTCGCGGACCACGGGTCCGCGGCCCTCGCGACCCCCGGCACCGGCACGGTCGTCACCTTCTACTCCTTCAAGGGCGGCACCGGCCGCACCATGGCGCTCGCCAACCTGGGCTGGATCCTGGCCAGTCAGGGCCTGCGCGTGCTGGTGGTGGACTGGGACCTGGAGGCCCCGGGCCTGCACCGCTACTACCACCCGCTGCTGGTCGACCCCGAACTCCACGGCACCGACGGGCTGATCGACATGCTCCGGGCCTACGTCGACGAGGCGCTGCCCGGCCCGGACCGCCGCGGCCCGGGCCCGGACCCCCGGGAGTGGCTGGCCGTGCCCGGCCGGCTGGAGCAGTACCTGTGCGGCCTGGCCCTCGACCTCCCGGACGGCGGCAAGCTCGACCTGATGCCCGCCGGCCGGCAGAACGCCGCCTACTCGGCCGCCGTCACCAGCTTCAACTGGCGCAGCTTCTACACCCGCGCCGACATCCGCGGCGCGGAGTTCCTGTACGCGCTGCGCGAGCAGTGGACCAGCAGCTACGACTACGTGCTGATCGACAGCAGGACCGGGGTCAGCGACACCTCGGGCATCTGCACCGTGCTGATGCCCGACACCGTCGTCGACTGCTTCACCCTCGGCGCCCAGAGCATCCGCGGCGGCGTCGACGCGGCCCGCGCCATCGTCGACGCCGACGAGCGCGAGATCCGCGTGCTGCCCGTCCCGATGCGGGTCGAGGACGCCGAACGCGCCGGACTGGCGGCCGGGCGCGACCTCGCCCACGATGCCTTCGACCCCTACCTGGAGCGCTGGCTGAGCCCCGAGCGGCGGGCGGACTACTGGCGCGACGTCGAGGTGCCGTACAAGCCGTTCTACGCCTACGAGGAGGTGCCGGCCACCATCGTCGACCGGCCGCAGCAGGGCCGCAGCCTGCTCGCCGCCTTCGAACGGCTGGCCGCCTGGCTCACCGACGGCCGGGTCAGCACCCTGCGCCCGCTGCCCGACCTGGCCCGCCGCCGCCTGTACGCCGCCTATCTGCGCACCGGCCGCACCCGCTCCCGCCAGGTGCACGTGAGCTACGCCCCCAAGGACCGGGTGTGGGCCGAGTGGATCTCCGAGACCCTGCGCGGCTTCGGCTACCTGGTCAGCCTGCACAGCGCCGCCGTCCCGCTCGACCCCGGCCCGGCGCACGGCGGCGCGCTGCCCGAGGCCGCCGGACCGCTGGACGGCGACGGCCGGCTGCTCGCCCTGCTCACCCCCGAGTACACCGCCCTGCCGCGTGCCCGGGAGATCTGGCGCCGGCTCACCGGCCAGGCGCCGGTCGGCGACTCCGGCGGCCTGCTCGCCGTGCGGATCGGCGGTGCGGAGGGCATGGAGCCGCCGCAGTTCGCCGGACACCGGGCCCTGGACCTCGCGCTCGGCTCCGCGGAGCAGGCCGAGGCCCAGCTGTTCGAGCTGATCGGCCCGGCGCCCGGCGCCGGACGCTGGATGGAGACCGGCGGCACCGGCGAGACCGCCGTGCCGCACCCCACCCGGTTCCCGGACGGCCGCCCCTCGGTCCAGGAACTGCCGCCCCGGCTGCCCACCTTCACCGGCCGGATGCGCCTGCTGGAGGCCGTCCGCGACGGCTTCACGGCCGACAGCGACGCCGCGCCCGTCCAGGTGCTCTACGGCATCGGCGGGGTCGGCAAGTCCCAGGCCGCGATCGAGTACGCGCACCGCTTCGCGGCCGGCTACGACGTGCTGTGGTGGGTCCCGGCCCAGCAGCCCGCGGTGATCCCGCAGAAGCTCGCCGAACTCGCCCCCGGCCTCGGCCTGGAGACCGACGGCGACGTCACCAGGACGGCCCGCGCCGTCCTCGACGCGCTCGCCAGCGGCCGGCCGTACCACCGCTGGCTGCTGCTCTTCGACAACGCCGAGGACCCGGAGCTGCTGGACCCCTGGCTGCCCGCCGCCGGACCGGGCGGCCACGTCCTGGTCACCTCCCGCGACCGGCGCTGGGCCCGCCGCCCGGGCCGCACCGAGGTCGAGGTGTTCGACCGGGCGGAGAGCGTCGAACTCGTCCGGCACTTCAACACCGGGGTCGAGCGGGCCGACGCCGAGCGGATCGCCGAACTCCTCGGCGACCTGCCGCTCGCCGTCGGCCAGGCCGCCGCCTGGCTCCAGGAGACGCCGATGCCGGCCGCCACGTACGCGGACCTGCTCGACGAGACGCTGACCGACATCCTCGACCGCTCGGTGCGGGGCGCGCCGGTGGCGGTGGCGGCGGAGGAGGACGCCGTCGCCGAGGAGGGTTCCGCCGTCACGGTCGCCACCGCCGCCACCTGGCGGATCGCCGGCTCCGACCTCCGCCGGATCAACGCCCCGGCCGCCCGGTTGCTGGAGGTCTGCGGATTCCTCGGGCCTGAGGCCATCCCGATCTCGCTGCTGTACAGCCCACCGGTGATCGAGGCGATCGGGCTCGCCCCGGGCACCTCCGACCAGCGGCTCGCGGTCGGCGAGATCCTGCGGACCGTCAACCAGTTCAACCTCGCCCGTTACGACCACACGGCCGGGACCCTGGTCGTGCACCGGATCGTCCAGGCCCTGCTGCGCGAGCAGGTCGGCGAGGCCGACCGGGTCCGGGTCCGCGGCGCGGCGCACCGCGCGCTGGCGCTCGCCGACCCCGGCGACCCGGACGCGCCGCACAACTGGTCGCGCTACGCCGAACTGCTGCCCCACCTCTGGCCGTCGGGAGCGGTCGACTCCACCGATCCGGCGGTCCGGCAGTGGATCGTCAACTCGGTCCGCTACCTGTGGCAGCGCAGCCTGCACGACGCCGGACGGGAGCTGGCCGAACGGGTGCTGGCACGGTGGCGCGAGGGCGGTTCGCACGGCGCCGAGGCCGACGTCAAGGTCCAGTTGCTGCGGGTCCAGCTCGGCAACATCCAGCGCACCCAGGGGTTGGTGAGGGAGGCGTACGAAACCGACCGGGACGCGTTCGAGCGGCTGACGGACCTGCGGGGGCGGGAGCACCGGGACACCTTCCCGGCGGCCACCAGCCTGGGCGGGGACCTCCGGCACCTGGGCCGCTACCGGGAGGCGCGGGAACTGGACGAAGGGACCAGGGCCGCCGCGAGGCGGGTGCTGGGAGCGGAGCATCCGCGCACCCTGATGGCGGAGAACAACCTGGCCGTCTCCATCATGCTGACGGGGGACTTCGCCGAGGCACTGGCGATCCATGAGGGGCTCTACCCGCGGAAGCTGGAGGTCTTCGGCAAGCGCAGCCCGTACACGATCCTCGGCGGCGTGGTCTACGGCCACGTACTGGGCGAGGTGGGGCGGCTGGACGAGGCCCTGGACCGGCTGGACAAGGCCGTTCGGCGGAGCCGGCAGGTACTCGGGGAGGAGCACGACGAGACCTTGCGCGCCCGCCGGTACCGAAGTGTCGTCCTGCGTCGGCTGGGCCGTCTCCCGGCCGCGCTGATCGATGCCGAGGACGTCTACCAGCGGCTGGTGGAACGGTACGGCCCGGACCACCCGGGCGCGGCCTCCGCCGCGGCGAGCCTGGCCTCGGTGCTGGGCGTACTCGGGGACACCGGACGTGCCGTCGAGCTCGCCGAGGAGGCCTACCTCTACCACCGAGACCATCTCGGGGCGGGGCACCCTGCGGAGCGTGTGGCGGCGGGCAATTTCGCGGTGGCGCTCCGCCGGGCCGGGCAGATCGCGGAGGCCGAGGCGCTCTCCGGGAATGTGTTGGACGACCTGTGGGCGGCGCTCGGGGAGCGCCACCCGTACGTCGGGGTGGCCCGGCTCAACCGGGCCAACGACCTGGCCCGCACCGGCAGGTACGCCGAGGCGGTGTTCCAGGCCGAGGCGGCCGCGATGCTGCTCACCGAGCGGTTCGGCCCGGACCACCCCGATGTCCTGGCGGCCTCCGCCAATGTCGTCCTGGCGCTGACCGCCGTCGGCGAGACGGCGCGGGCGGCCGAACTGCGGGTGCGGACGCTCTTCCGCGCGAGGGCGTTGCCGTACCTGACCGAAGGTCATCCGCTTGCCGAGGCGATCCGGGTGGGCGAGTGGCTGGAGGTGGAGACCGAGATGCCGCTGGTGTGACGGGTGGTCGCTTCGCCCTTCCAGCCATGGGAAGCGAAAGGGAGCGGATCAATGGAATCGCAGATCGCGAAGGAACCGGACGGACAGGGCTGCCGGGGGGCCGAGCGGCCCGCGCTGGCCGACTTGGCGAGGCTCGACCCGGGTGAACTGGCCCGACAGCTGCAGTTGGCCCTGCCGGGTGCGGGTGCCCGATCGGTGGCCTCGTTCAATTCAGCTGTCTGACGAAGTGATTAGTGGGCGTCGGATACTGGAAATGTCCGGTCATGAGCCCTCATCCGCCGCCGATCACGCAGTTCGTCCTGAAGGTCCACAGCCGGTGCGACCTCGCCTGCGACCACTGCTACGTGTACGAGCACGCCGACACCGGCTGGCGGTCCAGACCGCGGGTCGTCGGGGAGGCCGTACTGGCGCGGGTCGCAGAGCGGATCGGGGAGCACACGGCCGCGCACGGGCTGACCGTCGTCCGGGTCGTCCTGCACGGGGGTGAGCCGCTGCTGGCCGGGCCGGAGGTGTTCCGGCGGGCGGCCGGGTTGCTGCGGGCGGCGCTGCCCGAGGTGTGCGACCTGGACCTGCGGGTGCACACCAACGGCGTCCGGCTGGACGAGGCGTACTGCGAGCTGTTCGACGAGCTGGGCATCCGGGTCGGCATCTCGCTGGACGGCGACCGGGCCGCCAACGACCGGCACCGCCGGTTCGCGAACGGGCGGTCGAGTCATCCGCAGGTGCTGCGGGCCGTCGGGCTGCTGCGCGACCCGCGGTTCCGGCACCTGTACGCGGGGCTGCTCTGCACCGTCGACGTGGCGAACGACCCGGTGGCCGTGTACCGGGCGCTCGCCGAACTGGAGCCCCCGGCGGTGGACTTCCTGCTCCCGCACGCCACCTGGGACCGCCCGCCGGAACGCCCGCCAGGCGCGGGTGCGACGCCGTACGCGGACTGGCTGCTGACCGTGCACGAGCAGTGGGAGGCGGACGGCCGCCCGTTCGCCGTCCGGACCTTCGACTCGGTGCACCGGACGCTGTCGGGGCTGCCCGGTCTGAGCGAGGCGCTCGGGCTGGAGCCGGTGGACCTGGTGGTGCTGGAGACGGACGGCACGTACGAGCAGGCGGACAGCCTGAAGACGGCGTACGACGGCGCGCCCGGGACGGGGATGGACGTCTTCCGGCACAGCCTCGACGAGGTGGCCGGGCACCCGGGCATGGCGGCGAGGCAGTCGGGCCTGGACGGGCTGAGCGCGGAGTGCCGGGCCTGCCCGGTGGTGCGGTCCTGCGGGGGCGGGCTGTACGCGCACCGGTACGGGGACGGGTCGTTCGACCGTCCCTCGGTGTACTGCGCGGACCTGAGGGCGCTGATCGACGGTCTGGCCGCGCGTGCGGGGGTCGGCTCACGGCCCGCCCCGCCGCCGGTGGACCTCGCCGGGCCGGGGCTCACGGACGAGCAACTGGAAGAACTGGCGGTGGGGTTGGGCGGTCCGGAGACCGTGCGTGCGCTGGCCCGGTCCCAACTCGCGCTCACCCGGACGATGCTGGCCGCCGTGCACGGCTCCTCGGGGCTGGCGCGTTCGGAGGCGTGGGAGCTGCTGGCGGAGCTGGACGCCGTCGAACCGGCGGCTGTGGACGCGGTGTTCGCCCACCCGTACGTCCGGGCGTGGGCGGCGCGGCGGCTGAGCGGCGATCCGGGGGCGGGGCTCGGCACGCTGGCCGAGCTGGCTGCGGCCGCGGCGGTGCGGGCGGGTCGGGGGGACAGCGTGGCGGTGCCGGTCCGGGACGGGGTGCTGCACCTGCCGACGCTGGGGCGGCTGGTGCTGGGCGGGGGAGTGCGGGAGGCGCGGGTCAGCGGCGGGCGGGACGGCTGGACGGCGCGCGTGGATGACGGCGCGGTCGCCGGTTCGGGTGACCCGCGCTGGCAGCCGCTTCGCAGGGTCGGGAGGGGGATCGCGATGGAGGACGTGGATCCGCAACGGGGGGTGCACCGGTGGCCGGTGGAGGAGCGGTTGAGCGGTGCTGAGTACCTGAATTGGGCCGGGGATTTTCGGGGGGCTGCGGACCTGCTTGACCGCGATCTGCCCGAGTACGCGGCCGGCCTGTGGGCCGGATTGAGCACGGTCACACCGTTGCAGCGGCGCGCCGACGGGCGCGACGTCAGCTCGGCCGCCCGCCAGGCCTTCGGCGCGGTCGCGATCGCGCGGCCGCGTGGTGCGGAGACGTTGGCGTTGTTGTTGGTGCACGAGTTCCAGCACGTGAAGCTGGGGGCGGTGTTGGACCGGGAGGAGCTGTACGACCGGGGGGACACGAGGCTGTTCGAGGCGTTCGGCCTGACACCGAGGCCGATCGGCTCGCTGTTCCAGGCCGTGTACGCGCATCTCGCGGTGACGGCATTCTGGGGCACCCGCGCCTGCGGAGGGCCGGAGTCGGCCCGTTCCCGCTTCGCCCATTGGCGCGCCCTGACGGACGAGGCCGTGGATTTGCTGGCTGACAGCGGAGCGCTGACCCCGTTGGGCAAGCGATTCGCCGACGGGGCAAGGGCGTCGGTGGATCCCTGGCTGCGGATCACCGGGGGGTGACGGTCCTGGAGTCCTAGCTAGGACACCAGGCGCAAAGTAGGTCGCGGGTAGCCGGACTGGCCCCGTTGCCCCGTCCTGGGCGTCATGGTTGGTCTGGTCGAGTGATCGAGGCGAGGCCCTGCTGGTCAAGTCGTCGCGGATCCCGAGGCCGCGTTGCGGCACGTCCGCCGGCACTTCATCACGGTCGACAACCTCCGCGCCGCGGTGACGAGGCTGGTGAACGCCACCTTCGCCGCCCGCGATACCGCGTGGTGGGGCCGCGGCACCGCGTGTGCATCGGATTCGAATGGCACGTCGAGCGGAAGAACGTCTGCATCTACTCTCAGCTCAAGAGCTGTTCGTCGTCCGAGGTCGCCGCGATGATCGAGGGTCCAAGGAGCACGCCGAGACCTCGATGCTCGCCCTGCACCTGCTCCAGTCCGCGCTCGTCCACGTCAACACCCCGCTGGTCCAGCAGGTCCTGGCCGAACCGGCCTGGGCATCGAGGCTGAGCGAGGAGGACCGGCGCGGCCTGACCGCGCTGTTCTGGTCCAACGTCAACCCCTACGGCACCTTCCACCTGGACATGAACAAGTACCTCGACCCGGGGCCGGCCACCGCTGTGCCCCGCCCCCGCACCCCGGCCGACACCGCGGCCGATCACGGACGGAGACACGATGAAGGACTACCAGGGACCTCATCGGTGGGGGACGGGCACGCCCGCGGAGCGGAGTTTGGCCTCGGTGAGCACGGTCACCCGGGCTGAGATCGGTGCCTGGTCCTCGCGGTGATTGTTGATCAGCTTGTACTGGGCCGAAGCCTTGGCCCATGCCCGCAGGCTGGCGTGATCCCCGAGCAGCGCGGGGTTGGCGAGGTAGCGGTCGGCCATGGCGGTCGCGAGTTCTTCGATCCTCGGGTCGTCCGGTTCCCAGGTCTCCGCCTCCCGGCCGCGCTTGATCAGGTCGACGTACTCGGGGTCGTCGAGCCCGTGTTCAAGCTGGGTCAGGAAGCCGTCGAAGCCCTCCGGCACCAGCGCCCGGGCCAGCACCAGGGCCTCGCGTTGCGCGGCCACGTAGTCGGGGCTGAAGCCGAGGCCGGGCATCCGGTCCAGAATCGCGCAGGCGCGGTCGGGCAGCAGGGCCCGGTCGCCGTCGGCGAGCCGGTGCAGGGTGTCGCGGCGGGCGGTCAGCTCATCGATGCGTTCAGTGAGCTGCCGCTCGATGTCGGTGAGCGCGGCGCCGAACTGCTCGGCGCCGGCGCCGAGCATGGCCCCGATCTCGGCCAGCGGCACGCCCGCGGCAGCCAGCGTCCGTACCTGTACCAGCTGCAGCAGCTCGCCGGATCCGTACCGCCGATAGCCGGAGCTGTCACGTTCCGGCTCCGTGACCAGGCCGAGCTTGTGGTAGTGCCGCACCGTCTTCACCGTGATGCCGACGAACGCCGCCGCGTGTCCGATGGTGACCCCGTTCCTCATCAGGCCAGCTTGCCGCAGAACACCGCGTCGACGAAACGCTGCTGGGCGGTCTGGAATGCCGGTGCTATCGACAGGTTGGCGTCGTCCACCCAGGTCAGCCCGGCGGTCAGGGACTTGCTGCCGTCCGGGGTGCTGTACATCAGCGCCGCCGAGCCCATGGTGGCGCCGTTGTGGTGGAAGACGGTGCCGCCCTCCGTTTCCTGCGCGAACACTCCCAGGCCGTAGCCGACCGTCGCCTCCGGCGTGCGCATTTCGGCCAACAGATCGGCCGACAGGAGCTTGCCGCCCATCAGCGCGGAGAAGTACGTGTGCAGATCCTTGGTGGTCGAGATCATGTCGCCGCCGGCTCCGACCCAGGACGGGTTCTGACGGGTGACATCGATCGTCCGCTCCTGCCCGGCGTCCTCGTAGCGGTAGTAGCCGTGGTTGTGCGGCTCGGGGATCTCCGGCGAGGCGCCCGGCGCCACGGTGCCGGTCATCCCCAGCGGCTCCAGGATCAGCCGCTGCAACTCCTCGGCGAACGAACGGCCGGAAGCCTTCTCGAGCACCATCCGGGCCAGCACGTAGTTGGTGTTGGCGTAGCTCCAGCCCGTACCCGGCGCGAACCGCGTCGGCTTGGACAACGACAGCCGGACCAGCTCCTCGGGCAGGTAGGTCTTGAACCGGTTGTCCACCCACTCCCTGCCCTGCCAGGGGACCCCCAGCACGATCGTCCCGTCCTCGTAGAGCTCGCCGGTGTGGTTGAAGATCCCGCTGGTGTGCTGCAGCAGCATCCGCACAGTGATCCGCCGGTCGAGACCGAACTCGGGGAGGTAGTCATCAGCCGGGGCGTCCAGGCCGATCCTGCCCTCGGCCACCAGCATGAGCACCAAGGTGGCGACGAAGTTCTTGGTGCTGCTGCCGATGCGGAAGTGCCCGTTCGTCAGCGGCTCGGCGCTCTGGCCCAGCTCGCGCACACCGGCGCTGCCAACCCACTCGCCCTTTTCGTCGTTCACCCGGAGCTGGATCCCTACGAAACCGGACTCTGCCAACTCCTCGATCGCCTTCTGCAGCTCCGGACGATCCTGCCCCTGGTCGGAAAGGTTGGTGGACATGTTGCTCCTTCACATCGGTTGTGCCCGGGTCGGCGTCGTGTGCCGATGTGACGAGCCTCCACCCTGCCCCAAGGTCAACCTCAACTGTGATCCAGCTCACGGTCGCTTCCAGTCGGCGTGGCCGGCAGCGGGAACTCCCGGCCCCAGTGCGGATCCTGGCCGCCGCTTCGCTGACCCGCGTCGGGGTCGAGGGGCTCACCCAGCGCTGGGGTGCGGACCTTCAGAAGAGAGGCAAGCTCGTCTGGTTCGAGCTGGACTCGGCCGCGTGACCGTCGCCGTCGCTCTCCTCGTCCTTGCCTCGGCGCTGGTCGGGGCGATCGGCGAGGTGATGACACGATCGCTGCGGGACCGCGTCGACCGGGCGGGCAGCACGGTCGGTCGACCGGTAGGTGTCATCCATGGCACCCAGGCCCTCGCCCCGGCCGGGCGGGCGGGGGCCACCGCGTAAACCCCACCGCGTAAACTCCGGGCCTGTGAACGAGCAGCCTCCGGTCCTGGTCACCCGCCGTCTCGCGCCCGGTGTCGTCGAGCGCCTCTCCGCGCAGCTCCCGGCCACCCTGCACGACTCCGAACTGCCGATGGGCCGCGAGGAATTGCTCGCCGCCGTCCGCGGCCGGCAGGCCCTGATCACCACCCTCGACGAGCGGGTGGACGCCGAACTCCTCGACGCGGCCGGTCCCGACCTCCAGGTCGTCGCGAACCACGCCGTCGGCTACCACAACGTCGATGTGGCGGCCTGCGCCGAGCGCGGCATCACCGTCACCAACACCCCCGGGGTACTGACCGCCGCCACCGCCGACATGGCGTGGGCCCTGCTCCTCGCCGCCACCCGCCGGCTCGGCGAGGGGGAGCGGCTGCTGCGCTCCGGTGAGCCGTGGGCCTGGGCGCCGACCTTCATGCTCGGCCTGGAGCTCTCCGGCACCCAGCTGGGCGTGCTCGGGATGGGTCGGATCGGGCAGGCGGTGGCCCGCCGGGCCAAGGGCTTCGACATGCCCGTCCGCTACCACAACCGCAACCCGCTGCCGCCCGAGCAGGCCGACGGCGCCGAGTGGCTGCCGCTGGAGCAACTGCTCTCCACCTCCAGCGTCCTGGTGGTCACCTGCCCGCTGAGCGAGGCCACCCGGCACCTGCTGGACGCCCGCCGACTCGCCCTGCTGCCGCCCGGCGCGGTGGTGGTCGCGATGACCGCCGGGGTCGTCGACGAGGAGGCGCTCGCCGCCGCTCTGGAGTCCGGCGCGCTGTTCGCCGCCGCCGTCGACAACTTCGAGCACGAGCCGGCCGTCCCGTCCGCCCTGCTCGCCCAGGACCGCGCCGTCCTCGCCCCGCACCTGGGCAGCGCCACCGTCCGCACCCGCCAGGCGATGGGCAACCTCGCCGTCGACAACGTCCTCGCCGTCCTCGCCGGGAAGGACCCGCTCACCCCGGTGGCGCGGTAGCAGTGGCAGTAGCGGTAGCGCCCCGGCTCATGGGCCGGGGCGCCGTCGTCTCATGAGCCCGCGCGCCGGGCGATCAGCGTCTCCAGGCCGTCCAGGATGCGCTCGACCCCGAACGTCAGGGCCTGGTCCCGCCCTTCGGCCGGCGCGGTCATCGCGGTCAGGGTGGCCGGGTAGTCGTCGCCGTGCTCCCGCAGCACTCCGGCGAGGGCCGCGACGAGCCGGGTCTCGGCCTCCGTGCCGCTCGCCCGCGACTGCTGGGCGATGCCGCGGACGTGGCTGGTCAGCAGGACGACGGCGTCGAGCCGCTCGCCGCCGGTGAGGCCCTTGCCGTCCAGTGCGGCCAGGGCCCGTTCCACCCAGGACAGTTCCCGCGGACCCATCAGGCGCGCGCCCACGGTCGTCTCCAGGAGCCAGGGGTGTTGCGCGAAGGCCCGGAACAGGGCCGTGGACCAGTCGGTGAGGTCCGTGCGCCAGTCGCCGGACGCGAGGTCCGGCGGGTTCTCGACCGCCCGGTCCGTCATCAGGGCGACCAGCTCCGCCTTGCCCGGCACGTACCGGTAGAGCGACATCTTCGTCTTGCCGAGCAGCTCCGCGACGCGCTGCATCGACAGGGCGGCCAGGCCCTCCGCGTCCGCGACCTCGATGCCGGCCCGGGCGATGCCGTCCAGGCTCAGCGCGGGCTTGGGGCCCCGCCTGGGCCGGGCCTGCGGGCCCCAGAGCAGCTGTGCCAGTTCGTCCGCCATCGGTTCTCCCGCCCGCCGTCAGGCTTGCCACATCCCAAAACTGTGTCTACCGTACACAACAAAAAACAGCGTCCGACGGACACAATTTTGATCGAGGGGTGGAACTCATGGGCACGAAGGTCCTGATCTCCGGAGCCGGTATCGCCGGACCGGCGCTGGCACTCTGGCTCGGCCGGTACGGCTTCGAGGTGACGGTGGTCGAGGCGGCCCCGCGACTGCGCGGCGGCGGCCAGGCCGTCGACTTCCGCGGCACCACCCACCTGACCGTGCTGGAACGCATGGGCGTGCTCGACGACCTCCGCCGGATCCGCACCGGCGGCAGCCCCATGCGCTTCGTCGACGAGAGCGGGCGGACCAGGCTGCACCTGCCCTCCGAGTTCGCCGGCGGTGACATCGAGGTCCTGCGCGGCGACCTCGTCCACGTCCTGTACGAGCACAGCCGCCCGTTCACCGACTACCGCTTCGGCGAGTCCGTCACCGAGCTCCACCAGGACGCCGACGGTGTTCACGTCCGCTTCCGCAGCGGTGAGGCCCGCACCTTCGACCTCGTCGTCGGGGCCGACGGGCTGCACTCCAACGTCCGCCGGCTCGCCCACGGACCCGAGGAGCGCTACGTCACCCACCTCGGCCACTACGCCGCCGGCTGGTCGCTGCCCAACTACCTGGGCATCGGCCCGGGGGAGGGGTCCGTCGGCCTCAATGTGCCCGGGCGGCTCGCCTCGGTCGGCACGAGCCACCGGGACCCGGGGACGGCCGCGGCCTTCTTCGTCTTCTCCTCGCCCGCGCTGACCTACGACCGCCACGACCAGGAGCAGCAGAAGGCGATCGTCGCCGGGGCCTTCGCCGGGACGGGTTGGGAGGTGCCGCGGCTCCTGGCCTCCCTGGCCGAGGCCGACGACCTGTACTTCGACTCCATCAGCCGGGCCGACGTCCCGAACTGGTCCACCGGACGCGTCGCCCTCCTCGGCGACGCCGCCTGCGGGGCCACCATCGGCGGCATGGGCACCGGCACCGCGATCGTCGCCGCGTACGTCCTGGCCGGCGAACTGGCCGCGGCCGCCGGGGACCACACCGCCGCCTTCGCCCGCTACGAGGGCCTCCTGCGTGCGTACGCCGAGGGCTGCCAGAAGGGCGGCGACCGCGCGGGCCGGTTCCTGGCCCCCGGGGCCGTCGGGCTGCGGCTGCGCAACTGGTCGCTGAACCGCCCCCGCATCCTCGACTGGATGATCGAGGAGGGCCGGAAGGCGACCCACCTCGACCTGCCCGACTACCGCCGGTTCGAGACCCGGCCGGGCAGTCCGGTCAGTACTCCCGGTCGGCCGCGCCGTTGACTTCGCGGCGGGCCTGCCAGGTGGTGTGCTCGCGGGAGACGGCGTCCTCGGCGTCGCGGGAGAAGCGGGCCCAGAGTTCCTCGGCGTCGGGGGAGTCGATGTCGAGGTGGGCGAGCTGGGCCCGGATCAGGGCGAGTTCGTCGGCGGCCAGGCCGTATGCGGCGGCGAGCGGGCGGTACTGGCGCAGTTGGGCCCAGGCGGTGACGGAGGCGGCCACGGCGGAGACGGCGCCGAGGGCGTCGAAGGAGAACAGCCCCAGCGCCCGCAGTACCGCGAGCACCAGGCCGAGCAGCGGCAGCACCACGCCCGCCACTCCGGTCCAGAAGCCGGCCCGGGCGCAGAAGCGGGACTTGGAGCGGTACCAGTCCTGCTGCACCTGGATCCGTTCGCGCAGGTAGACGTCCCGGCGCAGGGCCAGCGGCTGTTCGCGCAGGGTGCGCATCGCGGGGGTGATCTGGCCCTCGGCGGGCCGGCCGGCCAGGCCGGGGCCGACCGCGCGGCTGTCCCGGAAGGCGTGCAGCACCCGGCCGAGCTGGAGGCCGTAGAGGCCCTCGGCGTCCGACAGCGGTCGGGGCGGCGGCTGGACGGCGTCGGCCCGGACGGCGAACTTCCACGCCAGGGTCTTCACCGACTCGGCGGCGGCCCGGCCCTCGTACCAGAGGCCCTGCGGGTTCTGCCGGCTGGTGACGGCGGAGAGGCCGATCGCGCCGAGGTAGGCGACGGCGGCGAGCCAGGCCCACGGCCGGCCGTCGGCGGAGCCGGCTGTGGCGGCCGCGACCAGCAGCAGCAGTTCGGCGGCGGAGAGCCGGACGGCCCTGTGCTGCCCCTGCTGGGAGGCCGAGTCGGCCTTCCAGAACAGCTCGGGCAGCAGCTCGCGCTCCCGCACCACCCGGTCCGCCCCGCCCGTGCCCGACGTCATCCCGTCCCCCCGCTCGCAGCTCCACCACCCGCCCCGGCGGTTCTGCCCCGGCGGACGGCCCGGTACGCCTGGGCGGGCAGGCCGGTGCACCCGGACGGACAGGCCAGACGGGCCGGACGGGGCAGGGCGAGCAGGCGGGGACGCCGTGTCGGCGCGAGTGTCCAGGGCGGACGGCGGGACGGTCGGCCGGGCGGCGTAGCGGGCCCGGTACCGGCCGCCGCTTCCTCGTACGCCGAACGGGCGGGGCGGAACGGAGAAGTCCCGGACGACGGCAGAAGGCCCCGGAAGGTCTCAGAACGTGTAGAAGATCCGGTCGGCGTTGTCGGTCATCTGCTTGGCGTTCCACTCGGTGCCGCCGGGCACGTTGCCCGAGCGGAACAGCGGCGGGGCGGCGCCCTCGCCGGCGAGGGCCGCGTCGGCCAGCCGCTCCACCGCCGAGGCGACCACGGCCTGCATCAGCGCGCTGGTGACGATCGTCGAGACCGGGCCGAAGGTGGTCTCGGCGCCGGGGTGGGTCAGCTCGCCGTCGCCGACCGCGATCTTGTTGTCCAGGACGACGTCGCAGTGGTCCTTGAGGTAGGTGCCGGAGGGGTGCCCCGAGGGGACCGCGCCGGGGTAGGCCAGCGAGGTCAGTCCGATCACCTTCAGGCCCCGGCCCCGGGCGTGCTGGGCCAGCTCCACGGGCATGGTCTGGCGGCCCGAGAGCGAGATCAGGAACAGCAGGTCACCGCTGGTGGCGGGGGTGAGGTCCAGGGTGGTGGTGGCCAGTCCGGAGACCCGCTCCAGGGCGCTCGACAGCGGCGCCGGCATCACCGTGACCCCGGCCATGCCGGGGACCTCCAGCAGGTTGATCGGCACCAGCCCGCCGGCCCGGTAGACCACGTCCTGGGCCGCCAGCGAGGAGTGGCCGGCGCCGAAGGCGAAGACCCGGCGGTTCCCGGCGACCGCCTCGGCCAGCAGGGCGGCGGCCGCCTCGATGTTCTCCGCCTCCTCGGTCCGCACCCGCTGGAGGTGGGCGATCGCGGCCTCGAAGTACCGGCCGACCAGCTCGCTCATCTGCTGCCTTCGCTCTCTGCCGGTGGGGGCCCCGGCCGGGTGGGGCGGCCGTGATGGTCCGGACCGCTGGTGGAGAAAGCTACGGCGAGCACCGTGCTGCCTCACCGGTGCCGCTGTCAACAGGCACGAAATGCCGCCCCCGGGGCTTGGGGCGGGCCCGGTTGTCGTCGCGGTACGTCAGAATTGGCGGTGAGGATCCCGAGGAACGGAGCCAGCGGCGATGTCTGGGCTGATCGACACCACTGAGATGTACCTTCGCACCATCCTGGAGCTGGAGGAGGAGGGCATCACCCCGATGCGCGCCCGGATCGCCGAGCGCCTGGAGCAGAGCGGTCCCACGGTCAGCCAGACGGTCGGCCGGATGGAGCGCGACGGGCTGCTCCGGGTCGCGGGCGACCGCCACCTGGAGCTGACCGAGGAGGGCCGCCGGCTCGCGGTGCGGGTGATGCGCAAGCACCGCATCGCCGAGTGCCTGCTGGTCGACGTGATCGGGCTGGAGTGGGAGCAGGTGCACGAGGAGGCCTGCCGCTGGGAGCACGTGATGAGCGAGACCGTCGAGCGCAAGGTGCTCGCGATGCTCGGCCACCCGACCCAGTCCCCGTACGGCAACCCGATCCCGGGGCTGGACGAGCTGGGCGACGCCAAGGCCGAGGGCGAGGGCTTCGACGCCGGGCTCGTCCCGCTGGACACCGTGCTGCCGGGCGAGGACGGTGCCGACGTGGTGGTCCGCCGGATCGGCGAGCCGATCCAGACCGACGGCGAGCTGATGCGCACGCTGCGCCGGGCCGGGGTCCGTCCCGGCTCCACGGTGCGGGTGACCGCCGGGGTCGGCGGGGTCATGGTGGGCTCCGGCGACAGTGCGGCCGAGCTGGGCAAGGACATCGCCGCGCACGTCTTCGTCGCTCAGGCCTGAGGACGCCCGGGCCCGAGGACGGCTCGCGCTCCGCGAGAGAACGGCCGGAAGGGCCCGGTGCTCCCCGTGCACCGGGCCCTTCCGTCCTCCCCGTTCCCTCCCGTTCCCGCGCCACCGGCCTCCCCGAACCCGGCCGGTGACGCGGCCCCGCCCTTCCCTCCCGTCCCCTCCTGTCCCCTCCGGTTCCCCTCCGTCCCTCCCGTCCGCCTCGCCCGGCTTCCCCGACCGAGCACCCCTTCCGGCGGCCCCTCACATGGGAATTCCTGCCACTCGGCCGATCATGGCAATCCTTGAGCGTTGTCACTCGTACGAGGGGCTTTCGCCGTTGACCAGCGGGTACACCGAACCCTTATCCGCACATGCGTATGACGGGCCCGGCCTCCGGTGGGAGACAAGGCCCGTCACTCGCGCGCGGGGTCTCGCGCGGCGCACACCCCTCACCCGATCGGCGTAGGGCGGCAGTCCTCGGAAGGGTCGGCCGTTCGTCGGCGCGGCCGTTCGGCCGTTCAGCGGGTCGGCCGTTCGGCCGACCGGGGTGCGGTCAGCGCACCGCCGCGGGCTGGGCCGGCTGCGCCGCGGCCGACGGCGCCTCGCGCCCGCAGGCGTAGGCCAGCGGATTGATCAGCTCGGCGGCGTCCGGCAGCCAGCGGTTGAGTGCGGAGGGTGAGCGGGCCCACTGGGCGAAACCGGTCGGGCCGACCCGGGACGGCGGGGCTACCGTCCAGTCGCCCTCGCCCCGGGCCACCAGGTCCAGCCGGGCCGGCGGCCAGCCGAGCTTGCGGAGCATCTCCGGCAGCTTGGCCGCCACCCCGGGCAGCACCAGGAAGTGCAGCCGCCGCCCCGCCCGGCCCTGCGCGGCCGGGACCACCGCCACCGGGCCGAGCTGCAGGCCCATCCGCTCCATCCGGGCCAGCGCCAGGCAGCCCGCCGTCTCCGGCACGTCCAGGACGTCGAAGGACCTGCCGGTCGGCAGCAGGATCGACGCCTCCGGGCGCTCCGTCCACCAGCGCCGTACCGCACCCGGCCCCGCGCTCGCCTTGCGCGCCCAGTCCGAGTCGATCGGGTGGGCACCGGGCAGCGCACAGCGCGGCTCGCCGCACGAGCAGCGGGCGGGGCCGTCGCCGTCGATCAGCCAGGCGCCCGGGGCGACCTCCCAGTGACGGGTCTCGGCGTAGCTGACGGCTTCGACGAGCAGCGGGGGCAGTCCTGCGTCGGAGCCCTGGTCGGGGGAGTCGGGGGTGTCTTCCACGGGCTGCTCAACTACCGTGCGTGAGGCGGGTTACGGTCGGGTGCGGGCCGTTCCGCCACGCGGTGGCAATTCACCCGAACCGGTGAGGCGGACCGTGCGGGAGCGCGCCGGGGGGAGGTGGGGTGGGGGGTGGGGATCGTCACCGTGGGTATCCCGCTGGCGTTGCTGATCGCTAACCTGGTGTCAGTTTCCTTGAACGGTCGGACAGTCGGCAACTCGGCAACAGAGATCAGCAGAAAGCGTCGCCCGCCGGCCGGGACCGGAGGGTGTGGGGAGGCGAAGCCCATGGCCGCGAGACCACTTGTCGCACGACAGCCCAACGAGCGCCTGCAGCAGCTGATCCAGGAGGCCAGCTGCTCCAACGCCGGTCTGGCACGGAGAGTCAACCTCTGCGGTGCCGAGCACGGTCTTGACCTGCGCTACGACAAGACCTCCGTCGCGCGCTGGCTCCGCGGCCAGCAACCGCGCGGACAGGCACCGGCGGTGATCGCCGAGGCACTCGGACGCAAACTGGGGCGCAGTGTGTCGGTCGAGGAGATCGGCATGGCGGACGGCAAGAACCTCAGCTCCGGCATCGGGCTGCAGTTCGCGCCGACGCTGGGCGCCGCACTCGAGCAGGTCTGCGAGCTCTGGCGCAGCGACGTCGGACGCCGGGACTTCCTGACCGGGGCGACAGTGGCGGCCTCCGCCCTGGTCGAGCCCAGTCGGGACTGGCTGATCACCCCGCCGGACCCGGTGGTGGCCCGCAGCGGCGGCACCCGGGTCGGCCCGACCGATGTCGCGGCGATCAAGGCGACCACCGCGATGCTGGTCGACCTGGACCACCGCTTCGGCAGCGGCCACGTCCGCCCGGTCGTGGTGCACTACCTCAACAGCGTGGTCTCCGGCCTGCTCGGCGGCTCCTACCGGGAGGAGACGGGCCGCCAGCTCTTCGCGGCCGTCGCGCGGTTGACCGAGCTGGCGGGCTACATGGCGGTGGACACCGGACAGCCCGGCCTCGCCCAGCGGTACTACATCCAGGCGCTGCGCCTGGCCCAGGCCGCCGACGACCGGGGCTACGGCGGGTACGTGCTGGCGGCCTCGATGAGCCACCTGGCGGCGACCCTGGGCAACCCGAGGGAGATCGCCCAGCTCGCCCGGGCCGCCCAGGAGGGCGCCAGGACGGTCGCCACCCCGACCGCGATGGCGATGTTCTACGCGGCCGAGGCGCGCGGCCACGCCCTGCTCGGCGACGCCCGGGCGTGCGAGGCGGTGGCCGCCAAGGCGCTGGAGATGATGGAGAAGCGCCGCCCGGAGGACGACCCGGACTGGATCGTCCACTTCGACGACGCCTACCTCGCCGACGAACTGGCCCACTGCCACCGGGACCTCGAACAGGCGGGCCAGGCCGAGCACTACGCCCGCCGGGCGCTCGACCTGCACCCGCCGACCCGGGTGCGGCGCCGCGCGGTGGACCTCGTGCTGCTGGCGACGGCTCAGCTCCAGCAGCGGGACGTGGAACGGGCCTGCGAGACGGGCGCGCAGGCGGTCCGGCTGCTGAGCGGTCTGCGTTCCAACCGGGGCGTGGAGTACCTGGACGAGTTCCGCCGCCGGCTGGAGCCGTACCGGGAGCAGCGGGTGGTCCGCGAGTTCCAGGCCAGGGCGGAGGCGGAGGCCGCCTGAGCGGTGCGGTGGCGCGGTGTTGCGGAGCGTGCGGGGACGGTGAGGGGCGGACCGCCCACGTGGTCGGCCGGTTCGGTGAACCGGTAGCGTGGGCGCGACGTCCAAGGAACTGTGATGCTCCCAAGAACCGACGAGATGTGGTCCGCCGTCAGCGCGCGGTCGTGCACAGGTGAGGAATCGCGTTGAGCCAGCGCCGCTCGTACCCCAACTCCGGTGACTTCAATCTGGACGACCTGTTCCGTCCGGAGCCGGGGCAGCAACCGGCCCCGCAGCCGGGGCAGCAACCGGGGCAACAACCGGGGCAACAACCGGTCCAGCAGCCCGGGCCGCCGCACGGCCAGCAGCCGGCCGCGCCGTACCCGGGCCCGCAGCCTGGTCCCTACCCGGGCCAGGCGTCCGGGCAGCCGGAGTACTTCGGCGACAGCGCGCTGCCCACCCAGGCCATGCCGGTCCAGCAGCAGGGGATGTCGGCGCCCGGCTGGGGCGGCGCGGCGCATCCCGGCCACCCGGCCGACCACGCCCAGGCCACCCAGTACCTGCCGCCGTACCCGGGGGCCGACCCGCAGGGTGCCGGCGGCTATCCCCCGGCCCGGCCGGGATACGCCGACGGGCCCGCGGCGGACTACCCGGACCGGTCCGGCGCGGCCCCGGCCGGGCGCGGCGGCGGCCGCTCCTCCAACAAGCTGGTGATCGGCGGCGTGGTGGTCGGCGGCATCGCCGCGGCCGCCCTGGTCGCGGTGCTGATGAGCGGCGGCGACGACAAGCCCGGATCGAAGCCCCAGGCCGCCCCGGCGACCACCGGCGGCACCACCACCGCCACCACCGCGCAGCAGGGCCCGGGCCCGACCACCGCCTCCGTCAATCCGGAGGTCAAGGCGCAGGCCCAGGCGCTCTCCGACCTGCTCGGCACCGCCAACGACAGCCGGCAGGCGGTGATCGGCGCGGTCGCCTCGGTGCAGAAGTGCGAGAAGCTCCCGGAGTCGCAGCAGGCGCTGACCGCCGCGGCCGGCCAGCGGCGGGAGCTGCAGAGCAAGCTCTCCGGGCTGAAGACGGACAAGCTGGCTGGCGGTCCGCAGCTGGTCGAGCAGCTGAACGCGGCGTGGGCGGCCTCGGCGACCGCCGACGACGAGTACGCGGCCTGGGCCGGCGACGCGCAGAGCGGCTGCGACCCCAAGAAGAACGACAACCAGCACTACAAGAACGCCGTCGCCGCGAGCGGCACCGCGACCACCGCCAAGAAGCAGGCGTCCGGGCTCTGGAACACCGTCGCGGGCCAGACCGCCCTGCCCACCCGCACCGACGGCGACCTCTGAGTCCGCGCCCCGCCGAGGCCCGGCGGGGAACAACGGCGGAGGGCCCGACCGCAGTGGTCGGGCCCTCCGCCGTTCCCGGGACGCGTTCCCGGAGGGTGCATCGGCTCAGGCGGGCGGCTTGCCGCCGGTGAGCACCCAGCGCACATCGACGAAGCCGGGCCGCTGCAGGATCATCTGGCCGCCCTTGACCACCTGGAAGGTGACCCAGGTGTTCACCAGCCGCGGCGACTCGGTGCTCGGCAGCATGTTGGTGGTGGCCCAGTTCAACGGCGGGGTGAGCCCGACGTCGATCGGCTCGCCGCCGTCCAGCAGGGTGGTCACGGCCTTGCTGGTGACCGACTGCCCGGCCGCGGTCAGGCGCTCGGAGATCTGCTTGAACACCTCGTAGGCGACCCAGGTGGTCTGCACCCCCGGGTCGGCGGCGTCGATGTGCCGATCGGAGTCGGCGCGGATCACCGAGCGCAGGCCGTCCCAGATCTTGGCCGACTCCGGCGGGTACCAGCCGGTCACGAAGGCACCGGAGAGCGGGCCGCTGTCGCCGCCGGTGGAGTCGACCACCGACTGCTGCACGCTGCCGATCACCGAGGCGATCCTGGTGTTCTTCGCACCGGTCCGGCGGAAGGCGTCGAGCAGGTTGCCGGTCGGCTCGGCGCCCAGCGCGCTGGTGACGCAGTTGCCGGCCTGGTCGGTGCCGATCGCCTTGCGGACCACCGGGCTGTAGTCGTTGGACTTCTCCGGCGCCTTGACGTCCAGCAGCTTGATCCCGGCCGGCTTGAGCGCGTTGCCGAGGTAGCCGAGCAGGTTGTCGCCGGCCGGGGTGTCCGGGCGGATCAGCGAGACGGCCTTGCAGCCGGCCTCCACCAGCTGGCGGCCGCTGCCGCCGATCAGGGCGGGCATGCCGCCGCCCACCGGGTAGGACAGCGGGCTGCTGAACTCCGGCTGGGACAGGCCGTAGCCGCCGATCAGCGGGATGCCGGCGCGCTCCAGGACGGGCATGAAGTCGTCGCCGAACTGGCTGTAGGAGCCCAGCACCGCGACCGCCTTGGCGTCCACGGCCTGCTGGGCGCAGGCCCGGGCGCCGTCGGCGGTGTTGTGCTCGTTGCAGGTGATCACATTGAGCCGGCGGCCGCCGAGGCCGCCCTTGACGTTGAGGTCCTTGCCGATGGCCTCGGCCAGGGCTGTCATACCGGGACGGTCGGCCGAGCCGGTGCCGGACGGTGCCCAGGTCATGACGGTGAGGTCGCCACTACCGGTGGCGGCGTCGGCCGGTCCGCCGCACGCGGAGGCCGAGAAGAGGGTGGGAAGCAGCGCCGCGGCGGTCGCGACGGCAGCGATCGGGCGCCGGTTGCGCCGTCCTTCGATCGGGTTCATGGCCTGGGACGAGCCCCTTCGGCTGGTCATGGGTCTTTCCCTCCCGGGGCGCTCTCTGCAGCGCACCTGTTCCAGCCAATCCCTGGTGCCGCAAGCCGAGAGGGCCGTAAAGCCAACAAACGACCAACGGAGGAGGAACTCCGGGCGTGAACGCGTGTAGATCGGGAGTGGAGTACGAACGGTGGGGGAACGTACGATCCATCTCCATGTCCGCCAGCACAGAATCTTCGTATCGGTCTGCCCGAAACCCTTCTCGTCCGGGCCACCGCTCCAGCACGATGGGCGGCATGCCGCTCAACGACCTGCCCTGGTGGCGCTGGCGGGCCCGACTCCGCTCGGCCCTGCACATGCTCTCCGACCCCGGGTTCCAGCGGGAGGCCTGGCTGGCCGGCCGTGACGGGTACGGCGATGTGACCGACGCCGTCTACCGGCTGGTCGAGGACACCTGGCTGGACCGCTGGTCCGCCGAGAAGTACATCGGCACGATCTTCCGGGACTCCGCCGAGGCCACGCTGGTGGACCTCGCGGTGCTGCGGGTCGTGCAGATCCTGCACGAGGTCGGTGCGGACGCGCCGGCCGCCGTCTACCTGGGGCACCACGACTGGCCGGAGGCGGTCCGGGCGGCCCGGGAGGCGCACGTCCTGCTGGCGGCCAACGACGGCGAGGACCCGGACGCGCCGCCGCGCTCGCTGGACATCCTGCGGATCCTGACCCAGGTCTGACCGGCCCGTCGACCGGTGGGCGACCGGTCGGCCCGGGGCCGGTGCCCGGGCGCGGGCCGGCCCGTCCCGGAGTGCGGGCAGCCCGGCTGGGGGCGTCCCGGAGTGTGACACGCTGGAGCATTCACACCAGCACGAGCTCAGGACGGGATACCCCCACCGTGGAACAGCAGCCGGCCAGCGCCCAGTACGTCCTCACGCTGTCCTGCCCCGACAAGCAGGGCATCGTCCACGCGGTCTCCAGCTACCTCTTCATGACCGGGTGCAACATCATCGACAGCCAGCAGTTCGGTGACGGGGACAGCGGGCTGTTCTTCATGCGGGTGCACTTCTCCGCGGCCGAGCCGGTGACCGTCGACAAGCTGCGGGCCAGCTTCGCCGCCATCGGCGCCTCGTTCGGGATGGACTGGCAGATCCACCCGAGCGAGCAGAAGCTGCGGATCGTCCTGATGGTCAGCAAGTTCGGCCACTGCCTGAACGATCTGCTGTTCCGCACCCGGATCGGCGCGCTGCCGGTGGAGATCGCCGCGGTGGTCTCCAACCACACCGACTTCCGCGACCTCACCGAGGGCTACGGCATCCCGTTCCACCACATCCCGGTGACCAGGGAGAACAAGGCCGAGGCCGAGCAGCAACTGCTGGACCTGGTCGCCAAGGAGGACGTCGATCTGGTCGTGCTGGCCCGCTACATGCAGGTGCTGTCGGACAACCTCTGCACCGCGCTGTCCGGCAAGGTGATCAACATCCACCACTCCTTCCTGCCGAGCTTCAAGGGCGCCAAGCCGTACCACCAGGCGCACACCCGGGGCGTGAAGCTGATCGGTGCCACCGCGCACTACGTCACCGCCGACCTCGACGAGGGCCCGATCATCGAGCAGGAGGTGGCCCGGGTGACCCACGACGTCACCCCGGACCAGCTGGTCGCGCTCGGGCGGGACGTCGAGTGCCAGGCGCTGGCGCGCGCGGTGAAGTGGCACAGCGAGCACCGGGTGCTGCTGAACGGCAGCCGGACGGTCGTCTTCGCCTGAGCCTGCCGGCTCTGCCGCCAAGGCTGCCAAGGCTGTTAAGGCTGCTAAGGCTGTTAAGGCCGGGACAGCAGGGGCGTCGCGCGCAGCACCTCGCGGATCGCGGCCCGGTCGCCGTGCTCGCCGACCGGCACCCGGTCCGGGTCGCGGTGTGCGGCGGCCAGCTGGCAGAACTCCAGCCCGTCCAGCACCATCGCGGCCACCGGCTCGCCGCCGGGCGGGCCCGCGTCCGGGCCGTCCAGCGGTATCAGCCACTCGCCGGCCGCCGGACCGTCGATCACCAGCCGGATCCGACGGCCGGTCCGGCGTCCGGCAACGGCACCGGTCCCGGAGCCGTCCGGCCGCCCGTCGGCGCCGCCGAGCGCCGCGCCGGCCGGTTCGGGGCGCGCCGCCCGCTGCCCGGCCAGGGCCAGCGGCAGCATCCGCACCGCCAGGTCGATCATCTGCCGCAGGTGCTGCGGGGTCGGCGGGTCGTACGGGTAGGCGACCGCCCGGGCGATGTCCTCGCCGTGCACGTAGCACTCGAAGGCGCGGTCGACGAAGGCGTCCCGCAGTGGGACGGTCGCGAAGCCGAAGTCCACCGGGGTGTTGCCCTGCGGGGCGAGTGCGGCCGAGCGGACCAGTTCGTGGCAGTGCCGGCGCCACCGGGCGCGGATCCGCTGGGGCGGCTGGCCGGCCTGCTCGGCGGTGAGCCGGGCGGTGCGTTCGGTGATCCGGGCCCAGGGCGGCCCCGCCTGCGGCGGCACCCGGGGCACCACGCCGGTGACGGCCTCCTGCGGCGGGACCCGGCGCGCGGCAGTCGGCCCGCCGCCGGGGACCGGGCCGCCCGGTACCGGGTCGGGCAGGCCGAGCGCGACGGCCAGGTAGCCGTCCACGGCGGCGAGATGGCACAGGACCTCGGCCGGGCGCAGGTACTCGGTGCCGCCGTGCCAGGGGAGTTCGGCCACCTCCTGCCACTCCTCGGGGCCGAGGTCGCGCAACAGGGCGTCGAGCTTGGCGGTCTCGGCGGTGTACGGCATGCCCCAGGTGGGCACCGGCAGGTCCGCCGGACGGCGGGTCAGGCACCAGTCGAGCACCTGCTGGCGCAGCGCGCCGGGCTGGTCCAGCGGCTCCTCGACGGAGAGCCAGCCGGCCGCCTCGCGGAGCCGTCCGGCCTCCTCAGCGCACTGCGGGCAGCCGGCCAGGTGGAGTTCGAGTTCGGCGGCCTCGGCGGAGGGGACGGCGCCGAGGGCCCAAGCGCCGAGCAGCGAGCGCAGCGCCTCGTGCCGCTCGTCGGTGGTCGTCACGTCCCTCCGCCCTCCGTCCGTTGCCCGTCCTCCTCGGCCCTCGGCCCGTCCGTGCTGCCGGCGCCCGAGGTCGGGAGCCCGCCACGCGGATCGCCGACCGCCGGGGCGGAGGGCCGGTGCTGCTCGCGCTCCTGCTCCAGTTCGGTGGCCAGCAGTGCCAGCCCCAGCCGCATCCGCTGTTTGGCGGCCTGCTCGCTGATCCCGAGCCGACGGGCCGTCTCCTGGTAGGTGCGGCCGTCGTAGTAGGACTCCGCGATCGTCTCACGCAGCGGTTGCGGCAGGGCGGAGACCACGTACTGGACCCGGGCGGCGGTGGCCACCGTACGGATCTCGTCCTCCTCGGCGGGCCCGGCGTAGCCCGCCGCCTCGGCCCGGCGGGCGCGCAGCCGGTCCACCGCGCGACGGTGGGTCAGCGCGCCGAGCCAGGAGCGGAGCGAGCCGCGGGACGGGTCGAAGGCCTCGGGGTGCTCCCAGACGTGGGCGAAGATCTCCCGGGTGAGTTGGGCCGCGGCGGTCTGGTCGGCCAGTATCCGGCCCGCCAATCCGTGCACCATAGGGGCGAGTTGGTCGTACAGCTCGCCGAGGGCGGTCTCCTCGCCGCGGGCCAGGCGCCGTTGCAACTGCTCGTCCCGGCGCGGGGCGTCGTCGGTGGTGGCCACCGGTCACCACCCCTCCTGCCGGACCGACCGCTGACGCGTCCACGGTATCCCGGGGTGTTCGGGCGGCGGAGCGATTCGGGGAAGAACGGAGTCCGGTGCTTCGGATGGTCGGATCGTGGGATCTGCCGCCGATCCCGCTGCGGTGCTGTTCGAAGCTGGTTGGACATATGTCGCACGGGTGGTTCGCGAGTGGCGGGCGCGGCGCGAGGGGCGGACGGCGGTAGGTTCGCCTCTGCGTCCGGGGCCGGTCGGAGCGGCCGGGCGATCGCCGGTCCGAGGCTCGCCAGAGTGAGCGGGACAGTATGCCCTGCCCCGTCCCCCGATCGCTGGAATATGCCCGAAGCGCTTGCTGCGGTCCGCCGGCCGACTCATCCTGAGGCGTATTCGCGCCGTGGTCGATGGGCGAAGGGCGAGCCGGTGCGGGCGCACCGCACCGGGCGTGACGTGCGGTGACCCGGCGGACGGCGGCCCGGTGCGTACCCGGGCCGGCCGGGCGACCAGGGCCCGGTCGAGACGGTGCCGAACTGCGAGTGCGGGTGGTGGAGCGGTGCAGGTTCTTCAGGTACAGCTGGCGGTGCAGGCGGACCCCGCCGAGGTCGGCCGGGCCCGCCGATGGGTCCGCTCCCGGCTGCTCAACCACGGGGTGGACCCGGACGCGCCGATCGCCGAGACGGTGGTGCTGGTGGTCTCCGAGCTGGTCACCAATGCCGTGGTGCACACCGGGTGTCCGGCCGTGCTGCGGCTCTGCTTCCCGCTGGGCGACTTCCCCGGCGCGCCACCGGACGGCTCCCCGGGCAGCTCGGCGAGCGGGTCGGTGGGCGGCTCGTCGGGCGCCTGTGCGAGTGGCTCCCCGTCCTCAAGTGCCGCCCCGGCCGGGGGCGGTGAGGTGCGCGAGGCGGCGACGGTCGGTCCGCTCCGGGTCGAGGTCGCGGACGCCAGCCAGGTCGCCCCCGCGCCCCGGCACGCGGGCGCGGACGTCGACGCCACCAACGGGCGCGGGCTGGAGCTGGTCGAGCTGCTCTGCGACCGCTGGGGCTGGTACCCGGACGGTTCGGGCAAGCGGGTCTGGTGCGAGATCAGCCCGGACGCCCGGCCGCTGGACCCGCTGGCCACCGTCGACTGGGCGGCCCTCGCGCAGTAGGGCGCGGGTCGTGGGCGGGTGCACGGGCGGGTGCACCGGCGGGCCGTCGGACGCCGGTGATCGCCGGGCCGAAAGCTGACGCAACCATTCCGAATTTCCGACAACCCATTGACGTGACGTATCCGACTGATCACGCTTGGGTGCAGCTCTCCGTCGCGAGGGGACGCCGAGGGACACCCGAACGCCGCCGCGGTGCTGCTGTCCAGGGGGATCACGTCAGCAGGGGGGCCGCAGGCAGGGCCGGTCGGGCGACCGTTCCTCGGCGAGTGCGGAGGGCGTCGCACGGGTTCAGGGCCCGTGCACCGAGGTTGGATGGCGGCCGGCCGTGCCGTGCTCGGGGTGCGTGCGGCCCGCCGTCATCCGATCCGCCCGCCATGGGCGATCCTTTTCGGCCACCGGTTTTGTTCGTCGGAGCACGGACCCCGGTCGGCCGGTTCCCGCTCCCCGGTTGGCCCGATTCCGACGAAAGCTGGCAGCCCCGCCTCTCGTCGCGCCACGGCCCCTTCGGGAGACTCGGCCGCGTGAACGAAGCGAACGCCCCCACCGGCACGGCGGCTCCGGCCGGAGCTGTCGGCCCCGCCGACCTCGCCGGACCTGCCGGCCTCGCTGGATCTGCCGACCTCGCCGGATCGGCGAGTAAGGTCGGCCCGGCTCGCGCGCCCCGGGTGCACTACGCCTGGGTGGTGGCCGGAGTCGCCCTGCTGGTGCTGCTCGGCTCGGCCGGATTCCGCTCCACGCCCAGTCTGATGATGGACGCGCTGCACACCGAGTTCGGCTGGTCGATGGGCACGATATCCAGCGCCACCTCGGTGAACCTCACCCTCTACGGCCTGACGGCGCCGTTCGCCGCCGCGCTGATGGACCGGTTCGGCGTCCGGTTGGTGGTGGTCTGCGCGCTGCTGACCATCTCGGTCGGCTCCGGCCTCACCATGCTGATGCGCGAGCCCTGGCAACTGGTGCTGTGCTGGGGCGTGTTGGTCGGCCTCGGCAGCGGCTCGATGGCCGGGGCGTTCGCCACCACCATCACCGGCCGCTGGTTCCGGGCCCGGCAGGGCCTGGTGACCGGGGTGCTGACGGCCGCCGGGGCGGCGGGCAACCTGGTCTTCCTCCCGCTCGGCGCCTGGCTGGTCGAGCAGCACGGCTGGCGCTCGGCGGTCGTGGTGGTCTCGCTGGCGGCCAGCGCGGTGGCCGTCCCGGTGCTGCTGCTGATGCGCGAGCGGCCCGCCGACCTCGGCCTGCTCCCGTACGGTGCGACCGAGCCCCCGCCCGCCCCGGCGGCCGAGGGGCGGGCCCTGGCCCGTTCGCTGCGGGTGCTCAGGGACGCCGCCCGCACCCGGGCGTTCTGGCTGCTGGCCGCGTCCTTCGCGATCTGCGGCGCGACCACCGCCGGGCTGGTCGGCACCCACTTCATCCCGGCCGCCCACGACCACGGCCTGCCGGTCACCACCGCGGCGAGCCTGCTCGCGCTGATCGGCGTGTTCGACGTGATCGGCACCGTCGCCAGCGGCTGGTTCACCGACCGCTTCGACGCCGGACGGCTGTTGGTCGTCTACTACGCGCTGCGCGGGCTCTCGCTGCTCCTGCTGCCGCAGCTGTTCGCCGGCTCGCTGGAACCGCCGATCCTGGCGTTCGTGATCTTCTACGGCCTCGACTGGGTGGCCACCGTCCCGCCGACCGTCGCCCTCTGCCGGCAGTACTTCGGGGAGGACGCGCCGATCGTCTTCGGCTGGGTGCTGGCCTGTCACCAGATCGGCGCCGCAGTGGTGGCCGGTCTGGCCGGGATCGCCCGGGACGCGCTCGGCGACTACGACCTCGCCTGGTACGTGGCGGGCGGGCTCTGCGCCGTCGCGGTGCTGCTCTGCCTGGCCCTGCGGACGCCGGGGCGCAGGACGGACCGCGCGGTCCCGGCCCTGAGCTGATTGTCGTAAGGCATGGCTAGGCTCCGTGGCCATGACGCTGAGTTTCACCCTGGACCCCGGATTCGGCCCCGAGCTGCGCGCCGAGGTCACCGGCCTGTGGACGGCCGCCAGCAATGCCGGCGGGGCCGTCGGTTTCGTCCACCGGGTGACCGAGGAGGAGGTCGGGGCCGCCGGGGCGGCGCAGTTCGCCGGGATCGCCCCGGCCGGACCGGACCGGCTGCTGATCGCCCGGGAGGCCGGGACCGGGCGGCTGGCCGGGCTGCTGCTCCTGGAGTCGATGCGGTTCGGGCCGATGGACCACTGGCGGCTGGTCTCCAAGGTCATGGTCCACCCCGAGCTGCAGGGCCGGGGGTACGGTGCGGCGCTGCTGGCCGAGGCCGAGCGGATCGCCCGGGAATGGGGGCTGGACGGGCTGAAGCTCCAGGTGCGGGGCGGGCTCGGCCTGGAGTCCTTCTACCTCCGCAGCGGCTACGTCGAGGTCGGCCGGGTGCCCAGCGCCATCCGGGTCGCCCCCGGTGACGACCGGGACGATGTCATCATGTGGCGCGACCTGCGCTGATCATGCCCGCGCCGGGGCGGTCCGGGGCGGGACCCGTTCCCCGCCGGGCCCGTCGGGCATGCTTCACTGGGAGACCGGCCGGTCCCAGCGCAGTGAAGGATGTGTCCCCGGTGAGCAGCAATGTGAGCAAGAAGTCGCACGCCACACTCCGCTACACCTCGATGCGGGTCTCCGTCTTCCTGGGCTGCCTGCTGGTCGTGCTGATCCTCGGCCACTTCCAGGTGATCCCGGTCTCCGGCGAGGCCGGGGTGATCTTCCTCTTCCTGCTGGCCGCCATCGTCTCGGCGCCGCTCAGCTATGTGCTGCTCAGCCGGCAGCGTGACGAGATGTCGGTCGAGATCTCCGGCCGGGTGGACGGCATCCGCACCCGGACGGCCTCCCGGATCGCCGCACAGAACGCCGAGGAGGACGCGGTGGACGACGCGCTGCGTGCCGCGGCCACCAAGGCGCCCGCCGGTCCCGCCGCCTCGGCCCCGCAGAACTGACCCGCGCCACCGTGCCGGAGAACGCCGCACCGGAGAACGCCGCGCCGGAGGGCGCGGAGCCTGGGGGCGTCGTGCCGGAGGACGCCGCACCGGAGGACGCTGTACCCGAGGGCACGGAGCCGGGGGACGCCGTGCCGCCGGGGCGCCCCGAACCGGCCGCCGGGACCTGGCCGGCCCCGGTCCGCCGCCCGACCGGCCGCGACGTCGCCCGCCTGGCCGGGGTCTCGCAGGCCACCGTCTCGCTGGTGTTCTCCGGCTCCGAGGCGGGCCGCCGGGTCTCCGACGCCACCCGCGAGCGGGTCCGTGAGGCCGCCCGGGGCCTCGGCTACCGACCGCAGGCCGCCGGCCGTCAACTCCGGCTCGGCCGCAGCGGCATGATCCTGCTGGCCGTGCCGAACATCCTCGGCCCGTTCTTCGGCCGGGTGCTGGAGGGCGTCCACGAGGAGGCGGGCAAGCACGGCCTGGCCGTCGTGGTCAGCTCGGGCTGGGGGAGTGCCACCCTCGCCGAGGCCGCCACCACCAGCCGCTTCGACGGCCTGCTGATCTGCTCCCCGGACGACAGCCAGCTCGGCGAACTGCCCGCCGACACCCCCGTTGTCTTCCTGGACGCCGACCCCGGCACCGACCGGGCCCGTCCGACCGTCGAACTGGACGTGGGCGGCGGGATGCGCGCCGCCGTCGCCCACCTCGCCGCCCTCGGCCACCGCCGGATCGCCAGGCTCCGCTCCACCCACGCCGCGTACACCTTCCGGGTCCGCCAGGCGGCCTTCGAGGAGACGGTCCTGGCGCTGGGCCTGGACGCGGTCGAACTCGGTGTCAGCCTGAACGAGGGCCAGGCCGCCGCACGCGAGGTCGCCCACCGGCTGCTGGAACTGCCGGACCGGCCGCACGCGGTGATCTGCGACGACGACGTGGTCGCCGCCGGCGTCTACCAGGCCGCGGCCGAGCGGGGCCTGCGGGTGCCCGCCGACCTCTCGGTGGTCGGGATCGACAACGTCCCGGTGGCCGCGCTGCTCACCCCGCCGCTCACCACGGTCGACCTGCCCGGCGAGGAGCTGGGCCGGGCCGGGGTGGCGGCGCTCGCCGGACTGCTCCGGGGCGAGGCGGTCGCACCCGTGCCGCCGCTCGCCACCTCGCTGGTGCTGCGCTCCTCCACCGCCCCGGTCTCCGAGGAGCACTGACCCCGTCGGTCTCCGGCTCCCGTTCGCCGGCTCCCGTTCGCCGGCTCCCGTTCGTCGGCTCCTTCGTTCCCGTCGCCCGGGCGCAGGGGCGCGCGTGCGGGGCGGACGGGCGCGCGGAACCGGCGCGGACCGGGGCGGGTACAACGAAGTGGCTGCGCCCGTCAGCCAGACCACCGGCCCGACAGGCGCAGCCACGTCCATGGGGATGCGGCGGGCGTCAGCCCACCGGCACCGGCTCGGCGGCGGGCAGCGGGTGCGCCCCGGCCGAGGTCCCGCCGACCGGGCGGAACCAGCGGCGGGCGCCGAACAGCAGCAGCCCGCCCAGGCCGATCCCGCCGGCCGCGCAGAGCGCCACCGAACGCAGCGACCCCTCCGCGAGGTGGCCGGAGACCGCGTAGCCCAGCGAGTTCCCGGTCGCGAAGAGCGTGACCAGCCAGGCGAAGGCCTCCGTCACGGTGCCCTGCGGGGCCAGCTCGGCGACCAGCACGAAGGCCGCCGCCAGCAGCGGAGCCAGCGCGATCCCGGAGACGAAGGCGAGGGCGGCCATCGCGGCCGGACCCGGGACCAGCACCAGCGGCAGGTAGCTGACGGCCATGCCGAGTGCCATCAACCAGGTCCGGGTGGCCGTCGAGCTGCGCCACCGCACCGCGCCGTAGGCGAGCGCGCCGAGCAGGCCGCCGAGCGCCGCGAGGGCCAGCAGGCTCCCGGCGCCGCCGGGCAGGCCCTTCCCGTGCTGGGCCTCGGCATAGGCGATGAACAGCACGTTCTGCGCGCCGACCGCCCAGCCGGCGCCGGCCAGGCCGATCAGCAGCAGGACCAGGCCGGGGGAGCGGAGCGGTCCGAGCAGGCCCGCCGAGTGCGCGCGCGGCGGCGCCTGCCAGGCGCGGGCCGGCGCGGTGGTGGCGACCACGAGGGCCCCGGCCAGGCCGAGTCCGGCCGCCACCCAGAGCGCCGTGACCGGGCCGGCGGTGCCCGCGATGCCGGCCACCGCGAGCGGGCCCGCGACATAGAGGATCTGCTGGGAGGCGGAGTCGAAGGCGTACGCGGTGTCGAGCTGCTCCTCCTCGACGACGTCCGGCCAGAGCGAGCGCAGGCAGGGTTCGAGCGGGGGCATCGCCAGTCCGGCGATCGCGGCGCCGACGGTGGCGGAGACCGCGGACGCCGGTGCCAGCGCCAGCAGGGCATACCCGCCGCCGGCGATCACCGCGGAGACGAGCAGGACGCGCGGCTGGCCGGTGCGGTCCACGATCCGGCCGAGCACCGGCCCGCCGATGGCCGCCGCGATCGCGTACGCGGCGGTGGCCAGCCCGATCCGGCTGTACGGCGCACCGGCGTCGCGCAGCGCGAGGGCGATCACCAGGGCGGTCATGCCGGCCGGGAGGCGGCCGAGCAGGGTGCCGAAGAGCAGGCGGCCGACGTGCGGGGCGCGGAGCAGGGCGAGGTAGCCCATGGGCGGGATTCTCCGGTCTGGGCAGGGGGCAGGCGGGGATGCTCTCCAAGTTATACGTATAACTGCTGAGCGGTCAATCGGGCCCGCGCGGAGCACTGCCCGGAGCCCGTCGAGGCACCCGGGTGTCGCGCCGGGATCCTTCGCGTCCGGAACTCAAACAACTACTTTGAACATCTCAAACCTTTACTGCTAACGTGTCGCCCATGACCACCTCAGACGCACGTTCGGCGCACGGCCTGGGCTCGCAGCCCGGTGCCGCCCGCGGGCGTCTGTCCGGTGCTGTGGACAGCCCGCGCCGTTGTCGCGCCATGAGCTGTATTCAGGCGGCACGCCCCTGATCGGGGCCGGTTCCCTTCCCGTCCGGCTCCCGCGCCGTGCCGCCTTTCCCGCCCCCCACCGCCACACCGTCAGTCACGCCTCCCCCGGAGCCGCACCGTCATGTCCACAGCGCCCGAGGCGACCTCGTCGCCGTCCGTGCTCGCCAGAATCCGCAAGACGCCCTTCTGGGCCCAGATCGTCGCCGGCCTCGTGCTCGGCGTCGCCCTCGGTTACCTGGCCCGCGCGGCCGACATCTCCTGGCTGGCCACCACCCTGGAGACCATCGGCCGGATCTTCGTCCAGCTGCTGAAGCTCGCCGTCCCGCCGCTGGTCTTCACCGCGATCCTGGTCAGCGTCGCCAACCTGCGGAACGTCACCAACGCCGCCCGGCTGGCCGTTCGCACCCTGCTCTGGTTCGCGATCACCTCGCTGATCGCGGTGGCCATCGGCCTCGGCCTCGGCCTGCTCACCAACCCGGGCGAGGGCACCAACCTCAAGACCGAGGGCCTCAAGGCGCCGAAGTCCACCGGCAGCTGGATCGACTTCCTCACCGGGATCTTCCCGACCAACATCGTCACCGCGTTCACCGAGGTCGAGGTCCTGCAGATCGTCTTCCTGGCGATCGTGGCCGGCGCGGCGATCATCAAGCTCGGCGCCAAGGCCGAGCCGGTGCTCAAGCTCAGCGAGTCGGTGCTCGAGCTGATCCAGACCGCCCTCTGGTGGGTCATCCGGCTCTCGCCGCTCGGCACCCTCGGCCTGATCGGCAAGTCCGTCGCCAAGTACGGCTGGGACCTGCTGGAGCCGTTCGCGACGCTGACCGTCGACGTCTACGTCGGTTGCGCGCTGGTGCTGTTCGGCGTCTACTCGCTGCTGCTGAAGTTCGCCGCCGGCCTCAACCCGGTCAACTTCTTCAAGGGCGCCTGGCCCGCCATCCAGCTGGCCTTCGTCTCCCGCTCCTCGGTCGGCACCCTGCCGGTCACCCGCCGGGTCACCGAGCGGCTCGGCGTCCCGGGCGAGTACGCCTCCTTCGCCGTCCCGTTCGGCGCCACCACCAAGATGGACGGCTGCGCCGCGATCTACCCCTCGCTGGCCGCGATCTTCGTCGCCCAGGTGTACGGCATCGACCTCGGCATCAAGGACTACCTGCTGATCGCCTTCGTCTCGGTGATCGGCTCGGCCGCCACCGCCGGTCTGACCGGTGCGATCGTGATGCTGACGCTGACCCTCTCCACCCTGGGTCTGCCGCTGGAGGGCGTCGGTCTGCTGCTGGCCATCGACCCGATCCTCGACATGGTCCGCACCGCGACCAACGTCGCCGGCCAGGCCCTGGTGCCGGTCGTGGTCGCGGCCCGGGAGAAGACGCTCGACCTGGTCGCCTACAACAACCCGGCCGCCGACCTCTACGACGAGGCCCCGGCCTCGGCCCCGGTCACCGTTCCGGCCCAGGCCGGCGGTCAGGCTCCCGCGACGGCCTGACGCCCGCCCCGAACGGACGCGGCCCCCTCTCCCGGCGAACGGGAGAGGGGGCCGTCGTCGTGCGCGCACCCCGGGGACCCGCGGGGGTTGCCCGAACGCAGGGGTGCGGCGGCGCGGGCGCGCGGGGACGCCGGAAAAGGCAGGGGGCCCGCCGAAAGGCGGGCCCCCTTGGGTACTGCTGCTCTTGTGCTCACCGTGACGGCCTTGCGGCCGTCGGCGGACCCGACGGGTCCCGAGCGATCAGATCCTCATCGAGGATGATTCAGACAAGGGTGACGTTCTCCGCCTGCGGGCCCTTCGGACCCTGGGTGACGTCGAAGCTGACCGCCTGGTTCTCCTCCAGCGAGCGGAAACCGCTCGCGTTGATGGCGGAGTAGTGGACGAAGACGTCGGGGCCGCCGCCATCCTGGGCGATGAAGCCGAAGCCCTTCTCAGCGTTGAACCACTTGACGGTTCCCTGAGCCATGCCGTTCTCCTTGCGAGGGACGTGTCGGGGACCACACCGTGTGGCGCCCGGTCCGCTGCGCTGATCGCCCTGCCTCCGGACGGGTCCGGAGTTTTCGATATTGCTGAAAAACTACAAAAAGCCTGCGGTTACATGCTCCGCAGGCTTCAAGTACTGCAAGGGGAATCAAACTGCAACTGAGGGCAACGCTAGCATGCGGCTGCTGTGACGACCAGGGGTGACTTGCGTGCTGGACGCCGCGTGTCGTAAGGCGGTTGCGGTGATCGGCACGGTGCGTCACGGAAGGCTGGTGCGGGGCTTCCCGAGCAGCAGGCATACCCTGCGGGGAGGCGCACGAACAGCAAGGGAGCGGCGCGGTGGCAGTACCGGACGAGGAAACGCGGGAGACCCGGGAGAGCACCCCGGTCCGGCCCCGAGTGGGGCACATTCAGTTCCTGAACTGCGTGCCCCTTTACTGGGGGCTGGCCAGGACCGGCAATCTGCTCGACCTGGATCTCACCAAGGACACGCCGGAGAAGCTCAGCGACCAGCTGGTCGCCGGTTCGCTGGACATCGGTCCGATCACCTGTGTGGAGTACCTGCGCCACGCGGACGAACTGCTCGTGCTCCCCGACATCGCCGTGGGCAGCGACGGCCCGGTGATGTCCTGCGTGATCGTCAGCAAGGTGCCGCTCGCCGAGCTGGACGGCCGGAAGGTCGCCCTCGGCTCCACCAGCCGGACCTCTGTCCGGCTCGCCCGCCTGCTGCTGGAGGAGCGGGAGGGGGTGCGGCCGGAGTACTACAGCTGCCCGCCCGACCTGGAGGCGATGCTCGCCGAGGCCGACGCGGCCGTGCTGATCGGCGACCCGGCGCTGCGCGCCTACCTGGGGCAGGCGGCCGAACGCGGCCTGACCGTGCACGACCTGGGCGCGATGTGGAAGGAGTGGACCGGGCTGCCGTTCGTCTTCGCCGTCTGGGCCGCCCGCCGCGACTTCGCCGAGCGCCGGCCCGAACTGACCGCGGCCGTCCACCGCGCCTTCCTGGAGTCCCGGGACCTCTCGCTGGTCGAGGCCCGCGAGGTGGCGACACACGCGGCCCGCTGGGAGACCTTCGACGCGGACGTGCTGGAGCGGTACTTCAGCGAGGCGCTGGACTTCTCGCTCGGCGAGCGGCAGTTGGCCGGGGTGGCCGAGTTCGCCCGGCGGGTCGCGCACGACAGCGGGTTCGCACCCGATGTGGCCGTCCGGCTGCTGGAGCCCGCGCCGGTGGAGCCGCTGGAGGCGTTGGAGCCGGCGCTGCTGGAGCCGGCCCCGCTGGTGGTCTGAGCACGTCCCCGCGTCCTCCCGGGACGGCCTGACGCCCCGGGAGGACGCGGGTTGTGGCACGGCGTCCGCCCGCCGCCCGATAGCGTCTGCACGCGAGCGGGCCCCGGCGGCGGGCCGGGCGGGTGACGGGAGCGGCGGGGGATGCAGGCACTGGGATCGGACGACCCGCGGCAGGTGGGTGCGTACCGGCTGCTGCGACGGCTCGGTGCGGGCGGCATGGGCCGGGTCTACCTCGGCCGGACGGCGGGCGGCCGCACGGTGGCGGTCAAGGTGGTCCGCGGCGAACTCGCCGAGGACGCCGAGTTCCGGGCCCGGTTCCGGCAGGAGGTGGCCGCCGCCCGCCGGGTCGGCGGGACCTGGACGGCTCCCGTCCTGGACGCCGACACCGAGGGAGCCCACCCCTGGGTGGCCACCGGCTACGTCGCCGGCCCCGCGCTGGGCGGCGCCGTCCGGGAGTACGGGCCGCTGACCGACCCCGCCGTCCGCACACTGGGCGCCGTCCTGGCCCAGGCACTGGAGCACGTGCACGGGCTCGGCCTGGTGCACCGGGACGTCAAGCCGTCCAATGTGCTGCTCACCCTGGACGGCCCGAGGCTGATCGACTTCGGCATCGCCCGCGCCCTCGACGCGGCCACCGGGCTGACCCAGTCCGGGTTCGTGGTCGGATCGCCCGGCTTCATGTCGCCGGAACAGGCGAACGGCCGCCCGGTCGGGCCGCCCGGCGACGTCTTCTCGCTCGGCGCGGTGCTCGCGTACGCGGCCACCGGGGTGCACCCGTTCGGCGAGGGGGTGAGCGCGGCCGTCCTGCTCTACCGCGTGGTGCACGAGGAGCCGGACCTCACCGGGCTGGCCCCCGGGCCGCTGCGCTCGATCGTGCTCGCCTGCCTGGCCAAGGACCCGGCGGTCCGGCCGACGCCGCGGCGGCTGCGGGAACTGCTGGACCCCGACGGCTCGGCGGTCGGTCGGCTGGGGCAGGGCGGGGGCTGGCTCCCGCCGGCCCTGGCGGCCGCGGTCGGGCGCAGTGCGGTGCAACTGCTGGACCTGGAGGGGGAGGAGGACGCGTCCGTCGGCGGGGCCGGGGCCGGGGCTGCGGCCGGGGGCGGGGTGGCGGCGGAGCGGACGCCGACCTTTGTGACGGGTGGCGGCGGGGTGCCGGTCGGGACCGAGGGGGCTTCGGGGACGGGGTCGCGGTCGGTGTCAGGGGTGTCGTCCGTGTCGGGGGTGCCGTCGGTGTCGGGGGTGTCGTCGGTGCCGCCTCGGCCGGGGGTCGCGGACGGTACGCCGCAGCGGCGGCGGGGCGTGGCGGCGCTGGTGGCCGCCGCGGTGCTGCTGGTGCTCGCGGGAGGCGGGTACGGCGCGTATCAGGCGTGGGGACCGGAGGAGCCGGGGCCGACGGCACCGACGGCGACGGCGTCCGGCGGGAGCGCGACCGGGGCCACCCAGGCGCCGCCCTCGTCGACCTCGCCGGCCTCGGCGACCGCGCCGACCTCGCCGGCCTCGTCGGCCTCGCCGACCGGTTCGGCCGGTTCGTCGGCGACGGCCGCGCCGTCGGGGCCGAACGTCGTGCCTGAGGTCTTCCTCGGTACCTGGCGCGGGGACATGGTCACCCAGAAGGGGGTTCCCGCCGGCACCACCACCCTGGTCATCGGCCGGGCCGCGATCGGGCAGGAGGCCACCACCAGCCGCAACGAGCTGACCGGCCTGCTCTCGATCACCTGCGAGGGCGCCTGGACGCTCACCTCGGCCGAGCCGGAGAAACTGGTCTTCAGCTCCCGCCTCGTCCGCTCCTCGCTGCCCGGGGCGTGCACCGGCGGTGCCTACTCCGAGACGCTCACTCTGCAGAAGGACGGCACCGTCCGCTTCGGCTCCGCAGACCCCAACGCCGGGAACCCGTCCGGGACGCTGCGGCGGGCGGGCTGACGCAGGGCTCCGAGGGCCCTGGCGTAGGCTGATCCGGATGCGACGCGGTGCTGCGGCACGGAGTCGCCGCACGTCGTAGTACCTCGGAGCGGTCGGCACAGCCGAACGGCCCGGAGTGTGCGAAGTACCGGTGGTACCGGAAGTACCGGATGTACCCGAGAGAGAGAAGGCCGCAAGGTGTCCGAGCTCGCAGCGACCACCCTCGATGCGCCCAGCACCGATCTGCAGGCCGTCCTCGACCGGGCCGCCGGCGGTGGCCGCATCAGCCCGGAGGAGGCCCTGGAGCTCTACCGCTCGGCCCCCCTGCACGCGCTCGGCTCGGCGGCCGACGCCGTGCGCCGCCGCCGCTACGCCGGTACCGAGCACATCGCGACGTACATCATCGAGCGCAACATCAACTACACCAACGTCTGCGTGACGGCGTGCAAGTTCTGCGCCTTCTACGTGCCGCCGAAGAGCGACAAGGGCTGGTCCCGCGACCTCGACGAGATCCTGCGCCGCTGCGCGGAGACCGTCGAGCTGGGCGGCACCCAGATCATGTTCCAGGGCGGCCACCACCCGGACTACGGCGTCGAGTACTACGAGCGCGCCTTCTCGGCGATCAAGGCGGACTTCCCGCAGCTGGTGATCCACTCGCTGGGCGCCTCCGAGGTCGACCACATGGCGCGGATCTCGGGCGTCTCGATCGAGGAGGCCATCACCCGGATCCACAAGGCGGGCCTGGACTCCTTCGCCGGCGCCGGGGCCGAACTACTGCCCGAGCGCCCGCGCAAGGCGATCGCGCCGCTCAAGGAGTCGGGCGAGCGCTGGCTGGAGATCATGGAGGCCGCCCACAAGCTGGGCGTCGAGTCCACCTCCACCATGCTGATGGGCACCGGCGAGACCAACGCCGAGCGGATCGAGCACCTGCGGATGATCCGTGACGTGCAGGACCGCACCGGCGGCTTCCGCGCCTTCATCCCGTACACCTACCAGCCGCAGAACAACAAGCTCCAGGGTTCGACCCAGGCGACCGTCTTCGAGTACCTGCGGATGATCGCCATCGCCCGCCTGTTCCTCGACAACATCGCCCACATCCAGGGCTCCTGGCTGACCACCGGCAAGGAGGCCGGCCAGCTGTCGCTGCACTACGGCGCGGACGACCTCGGCTCGGTCATGCTGGAGGAGAACGTGGTCTCGGCGGCCGGCGCCAAGCACCGCTCCAACCTCACCGAGCTGATCCACCTGATCCGGGCCGCCGACCGCGTCCCCGCGCAGCGCTCGACCACCTACGAGCACCTGCGCGTGCTGGACGACCCGGCCAACGACCCGGTCGACCCGCGGGTCGCCTCGCACATCGCCTCCACCGCGATCGAGGGCGGCACGGCGCACCCCGAGCTGAAGATCCTCGACAACCGCTGACCGCTGGCTGCTGGTTCCTGAACGCTGGCTGCTGACCGCCGACCGTTGACCCCTGACTGCTGCTGAGGCTCCCGCACCGCCGTGCTGACCCTGCACCGGGCCGCTCTCGTGCTGCCCGACCCGGCCGATCCCACCGCCCCGTCCCACCTCGACGGGGCGGTGCTGGTGCGTGACGGGCTGATCGAGGCGGTCGGCCCGTACGCGGAGCTGGCGGCGGCGCAGCCGACGGCCCGGGTCCGGGACTGGGGTGACGCGCTGCTCACCCCCGGGTTGCGGCACCCGGACGGGCACCGGCTGCTGGAACGGGCGTACCACCCCGACCCGCGTGAGGAACTCGGGGACGCGCCGGTGCCGGACGGCCTGGTGGGGGAGGCGGACGAGGCGCGGTGCGGGGCGAGCGCGCGGCGCGGGCTGCAGCGCATGCTCGGGTTCGGGGTGACGGCGGTGGCCGGGCCGTTCGAACGTGCCTCGGTACGGATGGCGGTCGCCCGTTCGGGGCTGGTCGCACTGCCGGGGGCGGGTTCTCCCGGGGCGGCGGGCGCGGGCTCTCCTGGGCCGGCGGGCCTTCCGGGGGCGGTGTGGTCGCTGGATCCGCTGGTGGGGCTGCCGTTCGTCGAGGCCGTGCACGGTCGGTTGACGGTGGGCGGCCGGGCGGACTTCGCGGTGTTCGCCCCCGGCGCGGACGGTCCGCGGGCCGGAGGGTGCCGCGCGGCGGTGCTCGGGGGGCGGTTGGTGTTCCGGCGGCGCTGAGCGCTGCCCACTCCGTACACGTCCTCGTTCCCGCCCCGGTTCGCTGCCGGGCGCTTCTCGCGGCGCGTGTCACCTACTCGTCGGTAGGCGTGCGATTTTCTCCTGCCGAGCCGTACTCCCGTACGACACGCGGGACTTGCTTCGTGTGCCGTCGAACTTCGGCTCCGTCCTGGCGGCCTGATTCCCCCTTCGCCGTGACCTGAAGGCCCGCCAGCGGATAGCATCCGGCTCAGCTCAGTCCGTACCCTCACCACACTTCGCCCGTTCCCGCGGGCGGCGGGGCCCCGTCCCAGGCCCCGAACGCACGGCAGGACAGGAACCATGCGATCCGCGACCGTCCCCCCGCAGCAGTCCCCGCGGTTGGGCCGTGGCTGGTACATCACCGCCGTGCTCAGCGCCGTGCTGGCCGTCGGGATGTGCCTGCTGGGGTGGCGTCAGGCCGAGCAGGCCGACCGGATCGGAGCCCACCCGGTGCGGGTCGAGGGCCTGGTGACCCAGCTGCCGGGCGGCGGCGGCTCCTACAGCACCGTCAGCTACCAGGCCGGGGGCCAGCACCACACCGCCACCGCGCTGCCGCTGGCCGACGGCGCCAAGGTCGGCGACGGGGTCTGCCTGGAGCACGCGGCCGACGACCCGGGCGCGGTACGGATCTGCGGTGACACCTATCCGCAGCCGGTCGGCGTCGGCCTGGCCCGGTTCAGTGTTCCGGTGGCGGTGCTGCTGTTCGCGGTCTGCATGCTGCGGATCCGGCGGCACCGGCGGGCGGTGGCCGTGCGGAGCGGGCAGAACCGGTTCGCCACCACGGTCGCCCTGGCGACCGGTGCGCTGGCCGACGGGATGCCCGCGATAACCCAGGGCAAGCGCTCGCGCCGTCGGCGCCGCTCGGGCGGACGACGCGCGCTGCACTGAGGGGGCGTGGGTGATCCGGTCCCGGAGCAGTCGAGTCCTGGCGTTGCCAGTGCCCGGCGTGGCTAGCGCCTGGGGGGCGTGAGGGCGTTTCTGTGCGCCCTCCGAGTGCTTCGAGAACGGGGCAACGGCGGGCCGGTGTCGTTCCCGGACTGTCCGGAAGGCGCCCCCTTGCCCGGATCGCCGGAGCCAGGGTGAACAATGGGGGCGTGACCCGAGCCTCCCTGGACAAGCAGCCGCACGAAGTCGCCGCCATGTTCGACGACGTCGCGGCCAAGTACGACCGCACCAACGACGTGCTCTCGCTCGGCCAGGCCCGTGCCTGGCGCCGCGCGGTGGCCGAGGCGGTGGACGCCGGGCCGGGGGACGTCGTGCTCGACCTCGGGGCCGGCACCGGCACCTCCTCGCTCCCCTTCGCGGAGGCCGGGGCCAAGGTCGTCCCGTGCGACTTCTCGGTCGGCATGCTCGCCGAGGGCAAGCGCCGCCACCCCGAGCTGGCGCTGACCGCCGGGGACGCCACCCGGCTGCCGTTCGCCGACAACACCTTCGACTCGGTGACGATCTCCTTCGCGCTGCGCAACGTCCACGACACCGAGGCCGCGCTGAGCGAGATGTACCGGGTCACCAAGCCCGGCGGCAAGCTGGTCATCTGCGAGTTCTCCACGCCGACCTGGACGCCGTTCCGGACCGTCTACACCGAGTACCTGATGCGCGCGCTGCCCCCGGTCGCCACCGCGGTGAGCAGCAACCCGGACGCCTACGTCTACCTCGCCGAGTCCATCCGGGAGTGGCCCGACCAGCCCGCGCTGGCCGCCCGGCTCCAGGAGGCCGGCTGGTCCAAGGTGGCCTGGCGCAACCTGACCGGTGGGATCGTCGCCCTGCACCGGGCCCACAAGGTCTGATCGGTCGCCGGTCGCCGGTCGCCGGTCGCCGGCTGCCGGTAGGTCCGGCCGGTTCGGTTGGTCCGGTCGCCGGTCGGTCGGGCCCGTCGGCGCCTCCGCCGGGACCGGCCGAAGCGCCGTCCGCAGCTCATAGACTCGTCCAAGCCCAGCCGCGCCGGCCCCCGCCGGCCGGTCGACCCCCAGCAGGAGTGTGCCCACCGTGTCCGAGACCGTCGTTGACCTGAGCGCAGGCGTTGTGGAGAGCACCGCGGACGTCATCGTGGTCGGCGCGGGCCCGGCCGGGTCCACCACCGCGTACTACCTCGCGCAGGCCGGTCTGGACGTGCTGCTGCTGGAGAAGACCAGCTTCCCCCGGGAGAAGGTCTGCGGCGACGGCCTGACCCCGCGGGCCACCAAGCAGCTGGTGGACATGGGCATCGATGTGTCGACCGAGAACGGCTGGCTGCACAACAAGGGACTGCGGATCATCGGTGGCGGGATCCGGCTGGAGCTGGACTGGCCCGAGCTCTCGGCCTTCCCGGACTACGGTCTGGTCCGCAAGCGGGCCGACTTCGACGAGCTGCTCGCTCGTCAGGCGGTGAAGGCCGGGGCTCGGCTCTACGAGCGCTGCAACGTCAGCGGCCCGGTGCTGGACGAGCGGACCGGCCGGATCGTCGGCGTCACCGCCAAGCTCGGCGACGAGAAGCGGCCGGTGACCTTCCGCGCCCCGCTGGTCGTGGCGGCCGACGGCAACTCCACCCGGCTCTCGCTCGCCATGGGCCTGCACCGCCGCGAGGACCGCCCGATGGGCGTCGCCTACCGCACCTACTTCACCTCGCCGCGCCACGACGACGACTACCTGGAGTCCTGGCTGGAGCTGTGGGACACCCGGGCCGGGGAGCGCAAGCTGCTGCCCGGCTACGGCTGGGTCTTCGGCATGGGCGACGGCACCTCCAACGTCGGTCTCGGCATCCTCAACTCCTCGCCCGCCTTCGGTGAGCTCGACTGGCGCGAGGTCCTCAAGGCCTGGTGCGCGAGCATGCCGGAGGAGTGGGGCTACACCCCCGAGAACATGACCGACCCGATCCGGGGCGCCGCGCTGCCGATGGCCTTCAACCGGCAGCCGCACTACACCCGCGGCCTGCTGCTGGTCGGCGATGCGGGCGGCATGGTCAACCCGTTCAACGGCGAGGGCATCGCCTACGCGATGGAATCCGGTCAGATCGCCGCCGGGGTGATCGTCCAGGCCCACGCCCGGGTGACCGAGTCCGGCCGGGAGCGCGCGCTCCAGGCCTACCCGCGCATCCTCAAGGACGTCTACGGCGGCTACTACACGCTGGGCCGCGCCTTCGTGAAGCTCATCGGCAACCCGAAGGTCATGCAGCTCGCGACCCAGCGAGGGCTGACCCACCCGATCCTGATGAAGTTCGTCCTCAAGCTCCTCGCCAACCTCACCGACCCGCAGGGCGGCGACGCGATGGACCGCGTCATCAACGGCCTGGCCAAGGCCGCGCCCAACGCCTGACCGGCGTGGCGCCGGGCAGCCCGGTGGGCCGGGCGGCCCGGGCCGACCAGGTCGTCCGGGGGGCCTACGGCTCGCGGCGGCTGGCCGCGGAGCGGTTCTCGACGTACGCGAGGCGGTCGGCGAAGACCTGGGCGGCGTCGGGGGTGAGCGTGCGGAGGGCGACCAGCGCGGTGAAGACCACGTCGCAGAGCTCGTGCTGGACGTCCTCCCAGGTGTGGGTCACGCCCTTGCGCGGATTCTGACCGGTCGCACCGATCACGGCCGCGCTGACCTCGCCCACCTCCTCGGAGAGCTTGAGGATCCGGGCCAGCCGCTCCTCCTGCGGGGGGAGCGGGCTCTCCTCGTCGAGCCAGGCGACCATGTGGTCGACGCTTTCCCAGATCCTGCTGTCCATCGGCACGGCTCCCGTACGGCTCGCGGTCGTGCTGACCACCGTACGGGAGCCCGGCAGGCCCCGAAGGTGGCTCAGCGGGTGGAGATCTTCACATTGCGGATGTTCACGGGCAGGGTGGGGAAGCCGTCGCCGGGGTTGTTCTGGTCGTCCTCGCCGCCGGCGGCGATCTTCTGCAGGACGTCCAGGCCTGCGGTGATCCGGCCGAAGGGCGTGTAGGCTGGGGAGAGCTTGGTGTCCTTCCAGACGAAGAAGAACTGGCTGCCATTGGTGTTGGGGCCAGCGTTGGCCATCGCGACCGTGCCGGCGGGGTAGGTCGCGCCCTCCAGGTTCTCGTCCGGGAAGGAGTAGCCGGGGCCGCCGCTGCCGGTACCGGTCGGGTCGCCGCACTGCAGGACGAAGATCCGCTGGGTGGTCAGCCGGTGGCAGTGGCTGCGGTCGAAGTAGTCACGCTCGGCGAGGAAGCGGAACGAGAAGGTCGTGCAGGGGGCCTTGTCGGTGAGGGCCTGGAAGGTGATCGACCCCTGGGAGGTCTTCAGGGTCGCGCTGTAGGGCTTGGCGGCCTTCCGGGCGTCGAAGACCGGGATGCCCTTGAAGTTGTCGGCGGGAACCGCCGGGCTGTAGGTGCAGGTGGTGCCGGCCGCGCCGGTCCCGACCCCGGTCGACGGGGTGTCCGCGACGGCGGTGCCGGTGCTCACCACGATCGGCAGAACGGTGGCTGCGGCGATCAACGCCCAGTGCTTCCGGGTCACTTGGCTGGCCTTCCGGTCCGTGGGGGACAACTTCATTGTCATGGCGACATCATCCATGCCGGGGTGGAGATCCGGTAGGGGTCGGTGGGAAGGGTTCGGTGGGCGGGGTTGGACAGGCAGGGAGCGGTAGGAGCGACGTGGCAGGCGCGGGTCGAAAACCGTTGATCGGGAACGGCACGGTGCGCGAGGATGACGGGCGCCTGCTCAACCCCGGGATCCGTCCGACGACGTGCGCGACTCTCGTGTGCCGCTTCCGTTCGTCCTGAGAGGGTCCCGCCCATGCGCGCATCGTCCTCCGTCCTTCTGCGTGATCTGCCGGTACTGCTGGTGGCGGTGGTGTGGGGGTCGAGCTTCCTGGCCGTGCAGCGGGTGGCCGATCCGGACACGGTGGTGGCGATGCTGGTCCTGCGGTTCGGTCTGGTCCTGCCCGTGCTCGGGCTGTTCGCCTGGCGGGCGCTGCGGCGACTGCGGCGCGCCGAGTGGCTGGGTGGAGCCGCCCTCGGGCTGGTGCTCGGTGCGATCTTCCTCCTGGAGACCTTCGGCGCGGTGCACACCTCGGCGACCAACGCGGGCCTGATCATCAGTCTCACGATCGTGTTCACCCCGCTCGCGGAGAGTGCGCTCGCCCGGACGCCGCTGCCGCGACCCTTCCTCGCGGCAGCCGGTCTGGCGGTGGTGGGCATCGCCCTGCTGACCGGTGGGGGTGGGTTGCGGGCCCCTTCGGCCGGGGACCTGCTGGTGCTGGGCGCCGCCGTTGTGCGGACGGTCAATGTGCTGGCCACCGCCCGCGTCCGGGCGATCCGGGAGACCGACACGCTGGCCGTGACCTGGGTCCAACTGGCGACCGCGACGCTGGTGTTCGCCGCTGTCGCACCGTTCGTCGGCCCGCTGCCCTGGACGGTCGCGGCCACCTACGGGCCGGCCCAGTGGGGCTGGCTGCTCCATCTGACGCTGCTCTGCACGCTGTTCGCGTTCTTCGTGCAGATGTGGGCCGTCCGCACCACCTCGCCCTCCCGGGTCAGCCTGTTGCTGGGTACCGAACCGCTGTGGGCCGCGGTGTTCGGCATCACCCTGGCCGGCAACCACCTCGGACCGCTCGCCCTGCTGGGCGGCGCCCTCGTCCTGGTCGGCACCGAGTGGGGCCGCCGGGCCGCCTCGGTGCCGCGCCGGGAGGTCGAGCCGGTGGAGCGGGTGTCCGTCCCGGCGTGACCGTGGGCCGGGCCTCCTGTGCGGGCGGTCCCGCTCCCGGCCGTCGTCGGCCTGGTCATCGGCGCCGCCCCAGGGTGCGGCGGGCGTAGGCGAAGGTGACCGCGGCGACCAGCGGCCCCCAGGCGAGCATGGGCAGGTAGCAGAGGGTCATGACCACGGCGGCGAGCCCCTGAGGAGCCTCGGGATCGCTCAACTGGTCGGCCCAGCCGCCGAACAGTGAGCTCGCCCCGATGTAGGTCAGCACGGCCGAGCCGATCGCGGCGGGGACGATCGCGGCGAGCGGTCGGACGGCGCGGCCGCCGATCAGCGGGATCCAGGACGGGACCACCTCGCCCCAGGGCCGGACCAGCCCCACGGTGAGAAAGGCCAGGAACTCGGCCAGTCCGCTCAGCATGACGAGGTACGCGGTGCCCCAGCCGGGGGTGTTGTTCTCGAACACCTCGGCCAGCTCCCCGCTGAAGCCGACCGGGATGCCGACGCCGAGGGCGAGCCGCCAGAGCCCGGACGGCACGGTGGTCCAGACGGTGGCCCTGGCGGCCAGCTCGGCCCAGCGGGGGGTGCCGTCCGGACGGACGGCGCGCTTGCGGGTGGCCCGGGGTGTGGCGGCGGTCGTGCCCGGGGTGCTCGTGCCGGGGCCGACTCCGATGCCTGCGACGGGTGCGGTGGGTGCGGTGGTGGACATGGTGACCGACTCCTTCCCGGCCGGCCCTCGTGGCCGGTCCGACGGGATCAAGACTGGCCGTCGGACCGGGGCTGCCATCAGTGCCGATCGGGCTGTTTTGGCTGCTCGAATCGGGTGCGGAAATGTGCCGATCGGCACAGGCGGAGATCTCCGACGATCCGTAGGCTGCTCGCAGAAAGGAGGCGATGATGAGTCAGATGCTGGCATTGGCCGCCCCGGCGGCGGTTCTCTGCGGGTGGTTCCTGCGTTCCCGGTTCGGGATCGCGGCAGTGTGCTTCGCGGTCGCCGTGGTGTCGATCGGGGCCACGTCCGGCGCCTGGGCCGCCGGCCGCTGGGCCGAGTCGGAGCGCTGGACGGGCCTGGTCGGCATGCTCGAACTCGCCTCCCTGCTGGCGCTGGTGGTCCTGACGCTGCGGGCCGAGGGCGGGCGGCGCGGAGCCGTCGCGGTCTGGACGATCGGCGGCGCGGTCGCGCTCTGGCCGTCCCGGTTCCAGGACGCGTCCGGCGCGGTGGGCGCGCTGACGCTCTTCGGCTTCGGTTCGGTCCTCACGCTGCCGCCCGTCCTGATCGGGCTCTACCTGCGCGGGCTGGACGAGGGCCGGCGGCGCTCGGTGGCTGCGGCGAGGCGCGCCCAGCGACTCGAACTCGCCCACGACCTGCACGACTTCGTCGCCCATGACGTCAGCGGCATGGTCGCCCAGGCGCAGGCGGGCACGGTGCTGGCGGCCATCGACCCGGTGCGGGCCGCGGCTCTCTTCGAGCGGATAGAGCAGGCCGGGTTGCAGGCCCTGGCCTCGCTCGACCGGACGGTCCACCTGCTGCGCAGCGAGGAGGGGGACGGGGACGGCCCGGAGCGTGCCCCGCAGCCCGGCCTGGCCGAACTGGCCGAGCTCACCGAGCGGTTCACGGACTCGGGTGATGTGGTGGTGCGACTGGACGTTCCGGCCGAGGAGCCGGCGGTTCCCCGGGAGGTGGCGGCCACCGCGTACCGGATCGTGGTCGAGGCCCTGACGAATGTGCGTCGGCATGCTCCCGCAGCCCGGGTGGTCGACGTCCGGGTGCGGAGCGAGGCGCGGCGGTTGACGGTACGGGTCCGGGACGACGGCGGTGGGGCTTCGCCGTCGTCCGGGTCGAGGCGGGGCGGGGGCGGCAGCGGATTGGCAGGTCTGGCCGCCCGGGTGGAGGCCTTGGGCGGCACGTTGAGCGCCGGCCGCGAGGGCAACGGTTGGCAGGTGGCGGTCACCATGCCCTTGAAGGTCGGCTAGCGGCCCCGGGCCGGGGGAGGCCCGCACCGCCTCGGGGGCGGGAGCAGCACGGCCGCAATGGCGGAACTGACAGGTGGGACAAGAACGGCAGACGCGGGACAGACGCCCTGCCGGGGAACGGAAGGAGGGTCGGCCGATGAGCATCCGGGTGCTCCTTGCCGACGACGACGAGGCGATCCGCAGCGCGTACCGGATCATCCTCGACGCACAGCCCGACATCGAGGTGGTCGACGAGGCCGCGGACGGTGAGGTCGCGGTCGCCCTGGCCGAGCGGCTGCGTCCGGACGTGATCCTCGCCGATATCCGGATGCCCAGGTTGGACGGTCTGGAGCTGACCCGGCGGCTGGGCGGGGAGTTCCGGGTGGTCGTGGTGACCACCTTCGATCTGGACGAATACGTGCACGAGGCGCTCCGCGCCGGGGCGGCAGGCTTCCTGCTCAAGCGCTCGGGGCCCGCGCTGCTCGCGGAGGCGGTCCGGTCCGCGGTGGCGGGGGACGCCTTGATCAGCCCGCAGATCACCGTCCGCCTGCTCCGCCAACTCTCCGGGGGCAGCAGCGGGAGCGGCATCGGAGGAGGCATCGGAAGCGGCAGCACCGGCGGTGCCGCAGGCCATGGGGAGCGGCGCCCCCTGGGCGGACGGATCGCGGAGAGCGAGCGGGTCGGCCCGGTCGAGGAGCTCACCGCGCGGGAGAAGGAGATCGCGAGGCTCGTTGCGGACGGGGCCACCAACGGGGAGATCGCGGAGCAACTGTTCATCAGCGCCGGCACGGTGAAGAACCACCTGGCCTCGGTCCAGCGAAAGCTCGGCGCGCGCAATCGGGTCGGCATCGCCGCCTGGGCCTGGGAGAGCGGAGCCTGATCCACTCCGTCCCGTCGGGGTACCGCCGGGACGGACCCCGGCCCACGGTCGGGCCGTACCCCCGGTCCACACCCGGCAGGTGACCCGACCCACGGCCGGGACGGGCACCCCAACCCACCGCCGAGAGGCGTCCCGGTCCACCACCGAGAGGCACCCCCAACCCACCGCCGAGAGGCGCCCCGGTCCACCGCCGGGAGACGCTCCGGCCTGCGCTCGGCGCGCTTGTGAACGAAGGGTCAAGCGGGCGTTCGCGGGGCCGCCACCCCTGAGGGTGAGCCGCTATAACACGTCAACATGACGCCCGGAAATTTGCCTTCCGCTAGACGAAGTTGATATAGGACTACGGCCCTGACCAGCCGCTTCGCAGATAAATGCGACTGCTTGTGACCATTTGACTTCTTTGCGTTGACAACTCTCGTCATGCTCACCTTCATCACGATTCACAAGGTGGCGGAGATCACAAAGATCGTCTTGAACTGCGTGTCGCAGATCACAAGCCGACGGGCATAGGATGCGCTCGTTCCAGGCTTTGTGAACTGCCTCACATGGGGTGGATCCCGGGAACTGGAACGCCGGGTTCACCACACTGTGACCCGACGGTTCCGATCTGCAGTCAAGGACGACTGGACGGAGGGAGCGGGGGCTATGAATGCCTACGCGCCGATCCTCGTACTCGGTGCCATCGCGGCGGCGTTCGCGGTCGGCTCCGTCGTGATGGCCTCACTGACCGGGCCCAAGCGTTACAACCGGGCCAAGTTGGAGGCGTACGAGTGCGGCATCGAGCCGACCCCGCAGCCCGTGGGCGGCGGTCGGTTCCCGATCAAGTACTACCTGACGGCGATGCTCTTCATCGTCTTCGACATCGAGATCGTCTTTCTCTATCCGTGGGCGGTGAGTTTCGACGCCCTGGGGATCTTCGGACTGGTCGAGATGCTCCTGTTCATCGCCACTGTCTTCGTCGCGTACGCCTACGTCTGGCGTCGCGGCGGCCTGGAGTGGGACTGAGTCGGGGGAGGGGCCGGGCACCGGGCGTCCGTCGGACCTTGTGAACGGGCGGACAAGCCCGGGCGAGCGGACCGGCCCGAACGAGCGGACAGGCCCGAACGGGTGGGCGAACCACAGGACTTGAGGGCATTGAGAGGGATCTGATGGGAATCGAGGAGAAGCTGCCGAGCGGCTTTCTGCTCACGACCGTGGAGACAGCGGCCGGCTGGGTACGTAAGGCATCGCTCTTCCCGGCCACCTTCGGGCTGGCCTGCTGCGCGATCGAGATGATGACCACCGGCGCGGGTCGCTACGACCTGGCGCGCTTCGGCATGGAGGTGTTCCGGGGCTCGCCCCGGCAGGCCGATCTGATGATCGTGGCGGGCCGGGTGAGCCAGAAGATGGCCCCGGTGCTGCGCCAGGTCTACGACCAGATGGCCAACCCCAAGTGGGTCATCTCGATGGGCGTCTGCGCCTCCTCGGGCGGGATGTTCAACAACTACGCGATCGTGCAGGGCGTCGACCACATCGTCCCGGTGGACATCTACCTGCCCGGCTGTCCGCCGCGTCCGGAGATGCTGATGGACGCGATCCTGAAGCTGCACGACAAGATCCAGCACGAGCCGCTCGGCGTGAACAAGCGCCGTGCCGAGGAGCTGGGCGAGGCGCTCGCGCTGCAGGCCACCCCGGTGAGCGAGATGCGGGGGCTGCTGCGATGAACGACCAGGTACCCGAGACCCGCCGCGAGCAGCCGCGCCGCGAGATCCCGGTCGAGGTGGTCGACCGCCGGCAGGGCATGTTCGGTGCCCAGGGCAGCGGCGACACCTCCGGCTTCGGCGGCCTGGTCGCCCCGGTCGTCCTGCCGGGCGCCAGCGAGCGCCCGTACGGCGGCTGGTTCGACGAGGTCGCCGACGAGTTGGAGGGCGCCCTGGAGGAGCAGGGCCTCGACCCGGCCGAGGTGATCGAGAAGACCGTCGTCGACCGCGCCGAGCTCACCTTCCGGATCGCCCGCGAGCACCTCCTCCGCACCGCGCGCACCCTGCGCGACGACCCGGCGCTGCGGTTCGAGCTCTGCCTCGGTGTGAGCGGCGTGCACTACCCGGGTGACAAGGGCCGCGAACTGCACGCGGTCTACCACCTGCGCTCGATCACCCACGGCCGGTTGATCCGGCTGGAGGTCACCGCGCCGGACGCGGATCCGCGCATCCCGTCCGTGGTGAGCGTCTATCCCACCAACGACTGGCACGAGCGCGAGGCCTACGACTTCTTCGGCCTGGTCTTCGAGGGGCACCCGGCCCTCACCCGGATCATGATGCCGGACGACTGGCTGGGACACCCGCAGCGCAAGGACTACCCGCTCGGCGGCATCCCCGTCGAGTACAAGGGCGCCCAGATCCCGGCGCCCGACCAGCGGAGGTCGTACAGCTGATGAACACCCAGCACTACGAGGAGACGAACCAGGGCGGCACGGCCGAGGCGGGCGCCCGGGAAACCACCGAGGGCCGGGTCTTCACGGTCACCGGCGGCGACTGGGGCGAGGTGGTCGACGCCGTCGCCCGGGCCGACGACGAGCGCATCATCGTCAACATGGGCCCCCAGCACCCCTCCACCCACGGGGTGTTGCGGCTGATCCTGGAGATCGACGGCGAGACGGTGACGGAGGCCCGCTGCGGCATCGGCTACCTCCACACCGGCATCGAGAAGAACATGGAGTTCCGCAGCTGGGTCCAGGGCACCACCTTCGTGACCCGCATGGACTACCTGACCCCGCTGTTCAACGAGACCGCCTACTGCCTGGCGGTCGAGAAGCTGCTCGGCATCACCGACGACATCCCGGAGCGGGCCGACGTCATCCGGGTGCTGATGATGGAGCTCAACCGGATCTCCTCCCACCTGGTCTGCCTGGCCACCGGTGGCATGGAGATCGGCTCCACCACCCTGATGATCTACGGCTTCCGCGACCGCGAGCTGATCCTGGACGTCTTCGAGCTGGTCACCGGTCTGCGGATGAACCACGCCTACGTCCGCCCGGGAGGCCTCGCCCAGGACCTCCCGCCCGGCGCGGTCGACCAGATCCGCGAGGCCGTGAAGACCATCCGCTCCCGGATGCACGAGTACGACAAACTCGCCACCGGCAACCCGGTGTTCAAGGCCCGCCTGGTCGACGTCGGCTTCCTCGACCTGCCCGGCTGCCTCGCCCTCGGCGCCACCGGTCCCATCCTGCGCGCCACCGGCCTGCCGCACGACCTGCGCAAGACCGACCCGTACTGCGGCTACGAGAACTACGACTTCGAGGTCGCGGTCGCGGACGGCGCCGACTCCTACGGCCGCTTCCTGATCCGGCTGGAGGAGATGAAGCAGTCCCTGCGGATCGTCGAGCAGTGCCTGGACCGGCTGCGCCCCGGTCCGGTCATGGTGGCGGACAAGAAGATCGCCTGGCCGGCCCAACTCGCGGTCGGCCCGGACGGCATGGGCAACTCCCTCGACCACATCCGGAAGATCATGGGCACCTCGATGGAGGCCCTGATCCACCACTTCAAGCTGGTCACCGAGGGCTTCCGGGTCCCGGTCGGCCAGGCCTACGCGGCGGTCGAGTCGCCCAAGGGCGAGCTGGGCGTGCACGTGGTCAGTGACGGCGGGACCCGCCCGTACCGGGTCCACTTCCGGGACCCGTCGTTCACGAATCTGCAGACGATGGCGGCGATGTGCGAGGGCGGCCAGGTGGCCGACGTCATCGTCTCGGTGGCCGGGATCGACCCGGTGATGGGAGGCGTGGACCGGTGACAGACGTCCAACTGGGGATGCCGGCGCTGCCGGCCAGGCCGTACCCCGAGGAGGTGCACGCCCGGCTGGCCGCCGACGCCGCGGAGCTGATCGGCCGCTACCCGGTGGCCCGGTCCGCGCTGCTGCCGCTGCTGCACCTGGTGCAGGCCGAGGAGGGCTTCGTCAGCGCGACCGGCATCCGGTTCTGCGCCGAGCAACTGGACCTCACCACCGCCGAGGTCACCGCCGTCGCCACGTTCTACACCATGTACCGGCGCCGGCCCGCGGGCGAGTACCACGTCGGGGTCTGCACCAACACCCTGTGCGCGGTGCTCGGCGGCGACCAGATCTTCGCCGAGCTCCAGGAGCACCTCGGGATCGCGAACAACGAGACCACCGAGGACGGCCGGATCTCGATCGAGCACATCGAGTGCAACGCCGCCTGCGACTACGCGCCGGTGGTGATGGTCAACTGGGAGTTCTTCGACAACCAGACGCCGGAGAGCGCCAAGCTGCTGGTCGACGACCTGCGCGCGGGCCGCGAGGCCGTCCCCACCCGTGGCGCCCGGCTCTGCTCCTTCAAGGAGTCCGCCCGGATCCTGGCCGGCTTCCCCGACGAGCGCCCCGGCGCCGTCGACGAGTCGGGCGCGGGCGGCGCCGCCTCGCTGGCCGGTCTGCGGCTGGCCCGCGGCGAGGCCCTGCCCGGCACCGGCGGCACCCGCGTCGTCTCCCCCCGCCACGAGGGCGCACGCCACGAGGGCGGGTCCGCCGAGGGCACCGGCCAGGAAGGGACCGAAGCGTGATGACCTCCGCCGAGCCGGCCGAGAAGCTGCTCACCCCCGTGCTGTCGGCGTTCTGGGACGACAACCGCCCCTGGACGCTCGCCACCTACCGCCGCCACGCCGGCTACGAGGGCCTCAAGGCCGCCCTCGCGATGCCCCCGGACGACGTGATCGCCCTGGTCAAGGACTCCGGTCTGCGCGGCCGCGGCGGCGCAGGCTTCCCCACCGGCCTGAAATGGCAGTTCATCCCGCAGAACGACGGCAAGCCGCACTACCTGGTGGTCAACGCGGACGAGTCCGAGCCGGGCACCTGCAAGGACATCCCGCTGCTGTTCGCCAACCCGCACTCGCTGATCGAGGGCATGATCATCGCGTCCTACGCGATCCGCTGCGACCACGCCTTCATCTATCTGCGCGGCGAGGTCGTCCCGGTGCTGCGCCGGCTCCAGGCCGCCGTCGCCGAGGCCTACGAGGCCGGGCTGCTCGGCCGGAACATCCTCGGCTCCGGACTCCACCTGGACATCACCGTGCACGCCGGCGCCGGCGCCTACATCTGCGGCGAGGAGACGGCGCTGCTGGACTCGCTGGAGGGACGCCGGGGCCAGCCCAGGCTGCGCCCGCCGTTCCCGGCCATCGCCGGCCTCTACGCCTGCCCGACCGTGGTGAACAACGTCGAGTCGATCGCCTCGGTGCCGCCGATCCTGGCCCGCGGCAAGGAGTGGTTCAAGAGCCTGGGCACCGAGAAGTCCCCCGGCTTCACGCTCTACTCGCTCTCCGGCCACGTCACCAACCCCGGCCAGTACGAGGCCCCGCTCGGCATCACCCTGCGCCAGCTGCTCGACATCAGCGGAGGCGTCCGGGCCGGCCACCAGCTCAAGTTCTGGACCCCGGGCGGCTCCTCCACCCCGATGTTCACCGCCGAGCACCTCGATGTCCCGCTGGACTACGAGGGCGTCGGCGCGGCCGGCTCGATGCTCGGCACCAAGGCCCTGCAGATCTTCGACGAGACGACCTGCGTGGTCCGCGCGGTCACCCGCTGGACCGAGTTCTACGCCCACGAGTCCTGCGGCAAGTGCACCCCCTGCCGCGAGGGCACCTACTGGCTGGTCCAGCTGCTCAAGCGGATCGAGGCCGGCCAGGGCGTCGAGGGCGACCTGGAGAAGCTCCTCGACATCGCCGACAACATCAACGGCAAGTCCTTCTGCGCCCTGGGCGACGGCGCGGCCAGCCCGATCGTCTCCTCGCTCCAGTACTTCCGGGCCGAGTACGAGCAGCACCTCGCCGAGCGCCGCTGCCCGTTCGACCCGGCCGCCTCCACCGTCTGGGCCGACGGCCCCCGCCCCGGCCACCAGTCCGCCACCGAAAGGGAGGTGCACGCGTGACGATCACAGAGCCATCCACCTCCATGGGCGACAAGGCCGCGGTCGAGCTGGTCACGCTCACCATCGACGGCGTCGAAGTGCAGGTCCCCAAGGGGACCCTGGTGATCAGGGCCGCCGAGCAGATCGGCACCCAGATCCCGCGCTTCTGCGACCACCCGCTGCTCGACCCGGCCGGCGCCTGCCGGCAGTGCATCGTCGAGATCGAGGGCCAGCGCAAGCCGGTCGCCTCCTGCACCATCCCGGTCGCCGAGGGCATGGTGGTGCGCACCCAACTCAGCTCGCCGGTCGCGGAGAAGGCCCAGCGCGGCGTGATGGAGCTGCTGCTGATCAACCACCCGCTGGACTGCCCGGTCTGCGACAAGGGCGGCGAGTGCCCGCTGCAGAACCAGGCGATGTCCACCGGTGACACGGACTCCCGCTTCGAGGGGATGAAGCGCACCTACGAGAAGCCGGTGCCGATCAGCAGCCAGGTGCTGCTGGACCGCGAGCGCTGCGTGCTCTGCGCCCGCTGCACCCGGTTCTCCCAGCAGATCGCCGGGGACCCGTTCATCGACCTGGTCGAGCGCGGAGCCCTCCAGCAGGTCGGCACCGGCGAGGGCGACGACTTCGAGTCGTACTTCTCCGGCAACACCATCCAGATCTGCCCGGTCGGCGCCCTCACCTCGGCGGCCTACCGTTTCCGCTCCCGCCCGTTCGACCTGACCTCCTCGCCGAGCGTCTGCGAGCACTGCTCCTCCGGCTGCGCCCAGCGCACCGACCACCGCCGCGGCAAGGTGCTGCGCCGGCTGGCCGGCGAGGACCCGGCGGTCAACGAGGAGTGGAACTGCGACAAGGGCCGGTTCGCCTTCCGCTACGCCCAGCAGCGGGACCGGATCACCACCCCGCTGGTCCGGCTGGACGGCGAACTCGTCGCCGCCTCCTGGCCGGAGGCGCTGGCCCGGGCCGCCGAGGGGCTGCGCGGGACCCGCGCCGGAGTGCTCACCGGCGGCCGGGTCACGGTCGAGGACGCCTACGCGTACGCCAAGTTCGCCCGGGTGGTGCTCGGCACCAACGACGTGGACTTCAGGGCCCGCCCGCACAGCGGCGAGGAGGCGGACTTCCTGGCCGCCGCCGTGGCCGGCCAGGGCGTCGACATCGGCGGCAGCCCCTTCGGCTACGAGGAGCTGGAGGCCGCCCCGGCGGTCCTGCTGCTGGCCCTGGAGCCCGAGGAGGAGTCGCCGATCGTCTTCCTGCGGCTGCGCAAGGCCAACCGGAGCCACGGCCTCACGGTCTTCTCGATCGCCCCGCACGCCTCCCGGGGCCTGGCCAAGCTGCACGGTTCGCTGCTGCCGGCCGCCCCCGGAACCGAGGCCGAGTGGCTGGCCGCGCTCGCCGCCGACGAGCCGCTCAACGACGACGCCGGCCGCGCCGCCGAGCTGCTCCGCACCCCCGGTGCGGTGATCCTGGTCGGCGAGCGGGCGGCCGCCGCCCCCGGCGCGCTCACCGCCGCACTGCGGCTGTCGCACGCCACCGGCGCCCGGCTGGCCTGGATCCCCCGCCGGGCCGGCGAACGCGGCGCGGTCGAGGCCGGCGCGCTGCCCGGCCTGCTGCCCGGCGGCCGTCCGGTCGCCGCCCCGGCCGCCCGGGCCGAGACCGCCGCCGTCTGGGGCGTTCCCGAGATCCCGGGCCGGCCCGGTCGGGACACCGAGGAGATCTTCGACGCGGCCTTCGGCGGCGAACTCGGCGCGCTGCTGGTCGGCGGCCTCGACCCGGAGGACCTCGCCGACCCGGCGCGGGCCGAGCAGGCGCTGGCCGCAGTCCCGTTCGTGGTGTCGCTGGAGCTGCGCCCGTCCGCCGTCACGGCCCACGCCGACGTGGTGCTGCCGGTGGCCGCGGTCGCCGAGAAGGCCGGCACCTTCCTGGACTGGGAGGGCCGGGTGCGGATGTTCGAGGCCGCGCTCAAGCCGGACCAGCAGATGGGCCGCCACCTGCACCCGGACCTGCGGGTGCTGAACATGCTCGCGGACGCCCTGGGCCACCGGCTCGGCCTGCCCGACGTCCGCGCCGCCCGGCAGGAGCTGGACCGGTTCCTGCCCTGGACGGGCGACCGTCCGGCCGCGCCGGCCGCCCACCCCGGCCTGCTGCCCCGCCCGGCCACCGGCCAGGCGGTCCTGGCCGGCTGGCGGCTGCTGCTCGACCGGGGCTCGCTCCAGCAGGGCGACCCGCACCTGGCCGGCACCCGGCACCCTGCGGTCGCCCGGGTCTCGCCGACCACCGCGGCGGAGATCGGCGCCGCGACCGCGCCCGCGCTGCGGCTGACCGGCCCGGCCGGCTCGCTCACCCTGCCGCTGGAGATCTCCAAGGAGATGCCGGACCGCACGGTCTGGATCCCGCTCAACTCCACTCCGGGCGGCGCCTACCGGACGCTCGGCACCACCATCGGCCACCTGGTCACCATCGCCGCCGCCGAGGCCACCGCGCCGGCCGGTACGGCCGGGCCCGAGGAGGAGGAGAAGTGACCCCGAACCCGCACCCGCTCGCCGGACACGGCCCGGCCGCTCTGGCCGAGCTCGCCGCGAACGAGACGCTCGGCTTCTTCGGCCGGGATCCGTGGTGGCTGGTCCTGCTGAAGGCGGTGTTCTGCTTCGGCTTCCTGGTCGGCACGGTCCTCGTGGCGATCGTCTGGGAGCGCAAGGTGGTGGCCTGGATGCAGCTGCGCATCGGGCCCAACCGGCACGGCCCGTGGGGCCTGCTGCAGTCGCTCGCCGACGGCGTGAAGCTGGCGCTCAAGGAAGACCTGGTGGTCACGGGCGCCGACAAGGTGGTCTACATCCTGGCCCCGATCGTCTGCGCCATCCCGGCGTTCATGGCCTTCGCGGTGATCCCCTTCGGCCCGGCCGGCGACGAGATCTCGATCTTCGGCACCCGGACGCCGATGCAGCTGACCGACTTCCCGGTGGCGCTGCTCTACATCCTGGCCACCGCCTCGGTCGGCATCTACGGCATCGTGCTGGCGGGCTGGTCCTCCGGCTCGACCTACCCGCTGCTCGGCGGGATCCGCTCCTCGGCCCAGATGATCAGCTACGAGATCGCGATGGGCCTGTCCTTCGCGGCGGTCTTCATCTACTCCGGCTCGATGTCCACCTCGGAGATCGTCTCCTCGCAGCAGCCGACCTGGTTCGCGGTACTGCTGCCGGTGTCGTTCATCGTCTACATCGTCGCGATGGTCGGTGAGACCAACCGCGCGCCGTTCGACCTCCCGGAGGCCGAGGGCGAGCTGGTCGGCGGCTTCAACACCGAGTACTCCTCGCTGAAGTTCGCGATGTTCATGCTGGCCGAGTACGTCAACATGGTCACCGTCTCGGCGGTCGCCTCCACCCTGTTCCTGGGCGGGTGGCGGGCCCCGTGGCCGGTCTCCACGTTCTGGGAGGGCGCCAACCACGGCTGGTGGCCGCTGCTCTGGATCACCCTCAAGATCCAGCTGCTGCTGTTCTTCTTCATCTGGCTGCGCGGCACCCTGCCCCGGTTCCGCTACGACCAGTTCATGAAGCTCGGCTGGAAGGTGCTCATCCCGGTCTCGCTGGCCTGGCTGGTGATGGTGGCCAGCGTCCGGGCCCTGCGCAACGAGGGCTACGGCTTCGGCGAGGTGGTGCTGTACGTCGGCGCCCCGGTCGGCGCGCTGCTGCTGCTCGGCCTGCTGCGGGACGTCCTGAAGCGCAAGCCGGAGCCCGGACCCGAGGCGCCGCACGGGGAGTTCGACCCGATGGCCGGCGGCTACCCGGTGCCCCCGCTGCCCGGCCAGCAGCTCCCGCCGGTCCCGCGCCGGCGCAGCCGCGCCCCGAAGCAACTGCAGGACGCCCTCAACGGGGCCGACCATTCCGAAGGGAGCTGAACCGAGATGTCGTCCGACCAGAACGCCCGGAACGACCGACCCGAGCGGGCCGACAAGCCGTCCATCCTCGGACCGGCCGCCGGCTTCGGCGTGACCTTCAAGGCCATGTTCAAGAAGCGGCTCACCGAGCAGTACCCGGAGCAGAAGAAGCCCACCGCCCCGCGCTTCCACGGCCGCCACCAGCTGAACCGGCACCCGGACGGCCTGGAGAAGTGCATCGGCTGCGAGCTGTGCGCCTGGGCCTGCCCGGCCGACGCGATCTACGTCGAGGGCGCGGACAACCGCGAGGACGAGCGCTACTCGCCCGGTGAGCGGTACGGGGCGGTGTACCAGATCAACTACGCCCGCTGCATCCTGTGCGGGCTCTGCATCGAGGCCTGCCCGACCCGCGCGCTCACCATGACCAACGAGTACGAGCTCGCGGACTCCTCCCGCCAGGACCTCATCTTCACCAAGGAGCAGCTGCTGGTCGGCCTCTCCGAGGGCATGGTCGACAGCCCGCACTCGATCTTCCCCGGCGCCGACGAGGGCGCCTACTACCGGGGCGAGATCACCGCGGCGGCGCCGGGCACGGTCCGTCAGGAGCCCACCGACCGGGAGAAGGAGGCCCAGTCGTGAGCGCCGCCACCTCGCTGAACCTCGCGGCCGTGACGGGCGCGACCTCCACCGGTGAGGCCGTCCAGTTCTGGGTGCTCGCGGTGATCGCCGTCGGCGGCGCGCTCGGGACGCTGCTGATGCGCAAGGCGGTGCACAGCGCACTCTGCCTGGCCGCCACCATGCTCGCCCTGGCGGTCTGTTACATGGCCCAGGGCGCGGTGTTCCTGGGTGTGGTGCAGATCGTGGTCTACACCGGCGCGATCATGATGCTCTTCCTGTTCGTGGTGATGCTGGTCGGCGTGACCAGCGCGGACTCGCTGAAGGAGCAGCTGAAGGGCCAGCGGTTCGCCGCCGCGCTCTGCGGCCTCGGCTTCGGCGTGCTGATGGTCGCCGGGATCGCCAACGCCAAGCTGGACACCTTCGCCGGTCTCGGCGAGGCCAATGCCGAGGGCAATGTCCAGGGCCTGGCCCGACTGATCTTCACCAAGTACGTGTGGGCCTTCGAGGTCACCGGGGCGCTGCTGATCACGGCCGCGATCGGGGCCATGGTGCTGACCCACCGCGAGCACGTGAAGGCCCCGAAGACCCAGCGCGAGCTGGCCGCCCAGCGGGTCGCCGACAACATCCAGGTCCCGCCGCTGCCCGCGCCCGGCATCTACGCCCGGCACAACGCGGTGGACATCCCGGCGCTGCTGCCGGACGGCTCGATCGCCGAGGACTCGGTAATGGCGACCCTGCGCGAGCGCGGCCAGATCCGGGACGTCAGCCAGGAGATGCTGGCCCGGATGGCCGAGCTGGAGTCCACCACCGCCGACTGGCTGGGCCGCCCGCCGTCCGAGCGCCCGCCGGTGACCGGTCCGCGCAAGGCCCTGGAGCCGGTGGCCGCCAACCACCCGGCGCCGGCGAACCGCCCGGCGTCCGACCACGACGAGGAGGGGGCGGAGTGAATCCGGTCAACTACCTCTATCTCTCCGCCCTGTTGTTCACCATCGGCGCCTCCGGCGTGCTGATCCGGCGGAACGCGATCGTCCTGTTCATGTGTGTCGAGCTGATGCTGAACGCCTCCAACCTGGCGCTGGTCACCTTCTCCCGGATGCACGGGAACCTCGACGGCCAGATCATCGCGTTCTTCACCATGGTGGTGGCTGCGGCCGAGGTCGTGGTCGGCCTCGCGATCATCGTCTCGATCTTCCGGACCAGGCATTCCGCTTCGGTCGACGACAGCAACCTGATGAAGCTGTAGGCGGAGGACCTCGGTGAACTCTCTCATTCCCCTGCTGGTCGCGGCCCCGCTGGCCGGCGCCGTCCTGCTGCTGCTCGGCGGCCGGGCCTTCGACCGCCTCGGCCACTGGCTGGCCACCGCGCTCGCCGCGCTCTCCTTCGGCTTCGGCCTCGCGCTGTTCTCGGACATGCTGGGCCGGGACGCGGAGGACCGTGCCCTGACCAAGCACCTGTTCAGCTGGATCCCGGTGAACGGCTTCCAGGCCGACATCTCCTTCCGGCTCGACCAGCTCTCGATGACCTTCGTCCTGCTGATCACCGGCGTCGGCACCCTGATCCACCTCTACTCGGTGGGCTACATGGCGCACGACGAGCGCCGGCGCCGCTTCTTCGCCTATCTGAACCTCTTCCTGGCGGCCATGCTGCTGCTGGTGGTGGCCGACAACTACCTGCTGCTGTACTTCGGCTGGGAGGGCGTGGGTCTCGCCTCCTACCTGCTGATCGGCTTCTGGCAGCACAAGCCGAGCGCCGCCACCGCCGCCAAGAAGGCGTTCATCGTCAACCGCGTCGGCGACATGGGCCTGTCCATCGCGATCATGCTGATGTTCGTCGAGTTCGGCTCCTTCGCCTTCGAGCCGGTGTTCGGCGCCGCCGGCAGCGCGAGCGAGGGCAAGCTGACCGCGATCGGCCTGATGCTGCTGCTCGCCGCCTGCGGCAAGTCCGCGCAGGTGCCTCTGCAGTCCTGGCTCGGGGACGCGATGGAGGGCCCGACCCCGGTCTCCGCGCTGATCCACGCGGCCACCATGGTCACCGCCGGCGTCTACCTGATCACCCGCTCCGGGGCGATCTTCAACCTGGCGCCGGACGCCCAGACCGCCGTGGTGGTGGTCGGCGCGGTCACCCTGCTCTTCGGTGCGATCGTCGGTTGCGCCAAGGACGACATCAAGAAGGCGCTGGCCGGCTCGACCATGTCGCAGATCGGCTACATGATCCTCGCGGCCGGGCTCGGCCCGATCGGCTACGCCTTCGCCATCATGCACCTGGTGACCCACGGCTTCTTCAAGGCCGGGCTCTTCCTCGGTGCCGGGTCGGTCATGCACGGCATGAACGACGAGGTGAACATGCGTCACTACGGCGGCCTGCGGAAGTACATGCCGGTCACCTTCGTCACCTTCGGCCTCGGCTACCTGGCCATCATCGGCTTCCCCGGCCTGTCCGGCTTCTTCTCCAAGGACAAGATCATCGAGGCGGCCTTCGCCAAGGGCGGCACCGAGGGCTGGATCCTCGGCCTGTGCACCCTGATCGGCGCCGCCGTCACCGCGTTCTACATGACCCGGGTGATGATCCTGACCTTCTTCGGCGAGAAGCGCTGGCAGCCGGACGCCGAGGGCCACGACCCGCACCCGCACGAGTCGCCGAAGACCATGACCGTCCCGATGATCGTGCTGGCCTTCGGATCGGTCTTCGCCGGCGGGCTGTTCGCCTTCCACGAGTCGTTCCTCACCTGGCTGGAGCCGGTCACCGGGTACGAGGAGGGCAACTCCCCGCTCACCCCGCTGGTGGTCACCCTGCTCACCACCGCCTGCATGCTGGTCGGCGTCGCGCTCTCGTACCTCATGTACGGCCGCTCCGCCGTCCCGGTGGTGCCGCCGTACGGCTCCCCGCTCACCCGGGCCGCCCGCCGGGACCTCCTCCAGGACGACTTCAACCACGCCGTCCTGGTCCGCCCCGGTTCGGCGCTGGCCGCGGCGCTGGTCTACTTCGACAGCCGCGGCCTGGACGGTTTCGTCAACGGCCTGGCGGCCACCATCGGCGGCGTCTCCAGCCGGCTGCGGCGGATCCAGAACGGCTACGTCCGCACGTACGCGCTCTCCATGTTCGGCGGCACGCTGGTGCTGGTCGCCACGACTCTCCTGATGAGGTCCGTCTGATGCACCCGGATTACACACATCGTGGGGAGGCCGAGGCATGAGCGTCCTCCTCACCGCCACCTGCGCCGTCCCGGCGGTCGGTGCGGTGGTCACCGCCGCCCTGCCCGCCGGGTCCACCGAGGCGCGGCGGCGGACCACCAAGATCGTGGCGATGGTCTTCTCCGCCGCCACCCTGGCCCTGGCCGGCGCGGTGGCCGCGCGGTTCGACCCGGACGGCGCCCGCTACCAGCTCACCGAGTCCTACAGCTGGATCCGTTCCTTCGGCATCACCTTCTCGCTCGGGGTGGACGGCATCGGCGCCGTCCTCGCCCTGCTCACCGCCGTCCTGGTCCCGGTCGTGCTGCTCGCCTCCTGGCACGACGCGGACCCGGCCGCCGCGCCCCCGGAGGGGTCGTTCGAGAACAGGCGGCGCACCCAGGCGTTCTTCGCCCTGGTGCTGGCGGTGGAGGCGATGGTGATCGTCTCCTTCTACGCCACCGACGTCTTCCTCTTCTACGTCTTCTTCGAAGCCATGCTGATCCCGATGTACTTCCTCATCGGCGGCTTCGGCGACCGGGCGGGCGGCCCCGAGTCGGCCCGCCAGCGCTCCTACGCGGCGGTCAAGTTCCTGCTCTACAACCTGCTCGGCGGTCTGGTCATGCTGGCCGCCGTGATCGGCCTGTACGTGATCGCGCAGGAGCAGGGCCTCGGCACCTTCGACCTGCAGACGCTCACCGCGGCCGTCGCCGACGGCCGGCTGCAGCTCGGCGGCACCGCGGAGAAGGCGCTGTTCCTCGGCTTCTTCTTCGCCTTCGCGGTCAAGGCACCGCTCTGGCCGCTGCACACCTGGCTGCCGAACGCGATGGGCGAGGCCACCGCGGGCACCGCCGTGCTGATCACCGCCGTGGTGGACAAGGTCGGCACCTTCGCGATGCTCCGCTTCTGCCTCGGGCTGTTCCCGGACGCCTCGAAGACCTTCGCCCCGGCGATCCTGGTCCTCTCCCTGGTCGGGATCGTCTACGGCGCGCTGCTGGCCATCGGCCAGAAGGACATCAAGCGGCTGGTCGCCTACGCCTCGATCTCGCACTTCGGCTTCATCATCATGGGCATCTTCGCGATGACCAGCCAGGGCCAGAGCGGTGCCACCCTCTACATGGTCAACCACGGCATCTCCACCGCCGCGTGGATGCTGGTGGCCGGCTTCCTGATCTCCCGTCGCGGCTCCCGGCTGATCGCCGACTACGGCGGCGTGCAGAAGGTCGCCCCGGTGCTCGCCGGGACCTTCCTGATCGGCGGGTTGGCGACGCTCTCGCTGCCCGGTCTGGCGCCGTTCGTCAGCGAGTTCCTGGTCCTGGTCGGCACCTTCAGCCGGTACCCCGCGGTCGGCATCGTCGCCACCTTCGGCATCGTGCTCGCCGCGCTGTACGCCCTGCTGCTCTACCAGCGCACCATGACCGGCCCGGTCAAGGAGGAGGTGCGCGGCATGCCGGACCTCAAGGTCCGCGAACTCGCCGTGGTCGCCCCGCTGGTGGCGCTGACCGTGCTGCTCGGTGTCTACCCGAAGCCGCTCACCGACCTCGTCAACCCGTCGGTGAACGCCACCCTCTCCCAGGTGCACCAGACCGACCCGGCACCGGCGCACCCGGTGTCCGCCGACCACGGGACCGCCCAGGACGGGACCGCCCGCTCAGGAGGTGAGCACAAGTGAGCAGCACCGGATGGCTCGCCGCCGCCGGCGGCAGCACCCAGAGCATCCCCGCGCCGCACATCGAGTACGGCCAGCTGTCCCCGATGCTGGTGGTGTTCGGCGCCGCTGTGGTCGGCATCCTGCTGGAGGCCTTCCTGCCCCGGCGGCTGCGGCACTGGGCCCAGGTGGTGACCGCCCTGGTCGGCCTGGCCGGCGCCTTCGTCGCCGTCCTGGTGCTCGCCGCGCAGGGCTACGGCACCACCAAGGTCGAGGCGGTCGCGATGGGCGCGGTCGCCCTGGACGGCCCGACGCTGTTCCTCCAGGGTGTGATCCTGCTGGTCGCGGCGGTCGCGGTGCTGACCTACGCCGAGCGCCGGCTGGAGCCGAAGGCCGGCGGCGAGCCGGCCGACGCCTTCGCCGCCCAGGCGGCCGCCACCCCCGGTGGCGAGCACGAGCGCAGCGCGATCCGGGCCGGCTTCACCACCAGTGAGGTCTTCCCGCTCACCATGTTCGCGGTCGGCGGCATGCTGCTGTTCCCCGCCGCCAACGACCTGCTGACCATGTTCGTGGCGCTGGAGGTCTTCTCGCTCCCGCTCTACCTGCTCTGCGCGCTGGCCCGGCGCCGCCGGCTGCTCTCCCAGGAGGCGGCGGTCAAGTACTTCCTGCTCGGTGCCTTCGCCTCGGCCTTCTTCCTGTTCGGCACCGCGCTGCTGTACGGCTACGCGGGCACGGTGCGGCTCGGCGAGATCGCCGAGGTCATCTCCGGGAACGCGCTGCTCACTCCGGCGCTGGTCTCCTCGACCCAGAACGACGCCCTGCTGCTGGTGGGCCTGGCGATGCTGACGGTCGGTCTGCTCTTCAAGGTCGGCGCGGTGCCGTTCCACTCCTGGACCCCGGACGTCTACCAGGGCGCGCCGACCCCGGTCACCGGCTTCATGGCGGCGGCGACCAAGGTGGCCGCGTTCGGCGCGGTGCTGCGGCTGTTCTACGTGGCCTTCCCGGCGCTGCGGCTGGACTGGCGGCCGGTGCTCTGGGGCGTGGCGATCCTCACCATGGTGGTCGGCGCGGTCCTGGCCGTCACCCAGCAGGACGTGAAGCGGCTGCTCGCCTACTCCTCGATCGCGCACGCCGGGTTCATCCTGACCGGTGTGATCGCCAGCAACCGGCAGGGCGTCGGCTCGGTGCTGTTCTACCTGCTGGCGTACTCCTTCGTGACCCTCGGCGCCTTCGCCGTGGTCACCCTGGTGCGCGACTCCAAGGGCGAGGCCACCCACCTGTCCAGCTGGGCCGGCCTCGGCCGGCGCTCCCCGCTGGTCGCGGCGGTGTTCGCGCTCTTCCTGCTGGCCTTCGCTGGCATCCCGCTGACCTCGGGGTTCACCGGCAAGTTCGCGGTCTTCCAGGCCGCGGCGGCGGGCGGTGCCACTCCGCTGGTGATCGTGGGTGTGCTCAGCTCGGCGGTGGCGGCGTTCTTCTACGTCAGGGTCATCGTGCTGATGTTCTTCTCCGACCCGCAGCCGGGCGGCCCGACCGTCGCCGTCCCGAGCGCCTTCACGGCGACCGCGATCGGTATCGGCGTGCTGGTCACGATCGGGCTCGGACTGCTGCCGCAGTACTTCCTCGATCTCGCCTCGAAGGCAGTGTTCTTCGTCGGCTGACCGTCCGCCGACGGCCCGGCCGAACGCCCCGGCGGCGGCCCGGTCCGACCGCTCCGACGACCGTCCGGGTCGCGCCCCGCGCGCGGCCCGGACGCTTCGTTCGGGTATCCCCGCTGGCCAGCGGGGACGCCCCGCGCATGACAGAGCCGCACGCCCGTGCAGTGATCCACTCGTGACCGGATACCCTGCCTGTATGGCCAGCGGCGGCACTCAGGGACCGGGCCGCTAGATCGACCAGGGACAGAGGAGTGGTCTTCGTGACCGTCGTGGGACCCTTTGGGCTCAGCGTGCAGGACCGCGATCTGACCCGTGACGTCCAGGCCGGGATGGACGCGGTGGAGATCGCGCTCGCCGAGGCCGTCAAGAGCGACGTCCCCTTCATCACCGTCACCGCCAGCCATCTGATGGCCGCGGGCGGGAAGCGCTTCCGTCCGCTGCTGGTACTGCTGTCCGCCCAGTTCGGCGACGCCGGTGCGACCGGCGTGATCCCGGCCGCCGTCGTGGTCGAGCTCACCCACCTCGCCACGCTCTACCACGACGACGTCATGGACGAGGCCCCGGTGAGACGCGGCGCCCCCAGCGCCAACTCGCGCTGGGACAACTCGGTCGCCATCCTGACCGGCGACTTCCTCTTCTCCCGTGCCTCCCAGGTGCTGGCCGACCTCGGCCCGGAGGCCGTCCGGCTGCAGGCCGACGCGTTCGAGCGGCTGGTCACCGGCCAGATCCTGGAGACCGCCGGCCCCGGCCCGGACGACGACCCGCTCGACCACTACCTGGGCGTGCTGGCCGGCAAGACCGGTTCGCTGATCGCCGTCTCCTGCCGGATAGGAGCACTGGCCGCCGGCGCCGAGCCGTGGGTGATCGACATCCTCAGCTCCTTCGGCGAGCGGATCGGCATCGCGTTCCAGCTGGCCGACGACGTGCTCGACATCGCCAGCGACGGGCACGAGTCCGGCAAGACCCCCGGCACCGACCTGCGCGAGGGCATCGAGACCCTGCCGACCCTGCTGCTGCGGCAGATGCCGGCCGACCCGTCCGACCCCTCCGACACCCGGCTGCGCGAGCTGCTCCGCCAGGACCTCGCCGACGACGAGCTGCACTCCGAGGCCCTGCGGCTGCTGCGCCGCCACCCGGCGCTGGAGCACGCCCGCCGGGAGACCCTGCGCCACGCCGAGGAGGCCCGCGCGATGCTGGACCCGCTCCCGGACGGGCCGGCCAAGGAGGCGCTCCAGGCGCTCTGCGACTCGGTGGCCATCCGCACCATGTGACGCCTGCGGGCGGGCGGTGCGAATCGCGGTCCGGCGTCCCGGCGGCCACCCGGATGGGGGAGACTGACACCCGTCAGCACCGTGTCCGCAGCTCCGCCCATCCGGAAGGCCGCCATGCTTCGCGTTGTCATCGCCGAGGACTCCGTACTGCTGCGGGAGGGTCTGACCCGGCTGCTCACCGACCGGGGCCTGGAGGTCGTGGCCGGAGTCCCGGACGGTGACGCGCTGATCAGGACCATCCACGAGCTGGCCGCCGAGGACGCGCTGCCCGACGTGGTGGTCTCGGACGTGCGGATGCCCCCCACCCACACCGACGAGGGCCTGCGGGCCTGTGTCACACTCCGTGGCCGCTATCCGCAGCTCGGTGTGCTGGTGCTTTCGCAGTTCGTCGAGGAGCGCTACGCCTCCGAACTGCTGGCCGGATCCACCCGGGGCGTCGGTTACCTGCTGAAGGACCGGGTCGCCGAGGTGCGCGAGTTCGTGGACGCGGTGGTCCGGGTCGCCGAGGGCGGCACCGCACTGGACCCGGAGGTCGTCCAGCAGCTGCTCAGCCGCAGCCGCAAGGGCGATGTGCTGGCCGGGCTGACCCCGCGCGAGCGCGAGGTGCTGGGGCTGATGGCGGAGGGCCGGACCAACACCGCGGTGGCCAAGCAGCTGGTGGTCTCGGAGGGCGCGGTGGAGAAGCACGTCAGCAACATCTTCCTCAAGCTTGGCCTGGAGCAGAGCCGCGGTGACCACCGCCGGGTCCTCGCCGTGCTCACTTATCTGAATTCCTGACCGGCTCGCCGGCGGGCCGCCCGCAGTCTGCATTCGTATTCGAACCAACCTTCCCCGTCCGGGTACGGTTCCGGTCGTCCACGGCGTTGTTTATGGGTGCGGCGGTGATTTTCCGCCGCATCGGGGAGTTCCGTCCAAGGCAATCCTTACCCGCATAGGATGCGAGAGGTGCACCAGGCGGACGGGGCACACGGCTCACGCCCGCGGCTGGTGCCCACGAGGAGGTCCGCGGCAGTGACCAGTCAGGTCGATCAGTCAGAAGCAGTGGACGGCTCGGACGGCGACGAGGGCGGGTCCGGGCCGGGCGGGGGCCGCTCCGGCCCTGCCATGCCGGTCGGTCCGCAGCACCGTGGCGCCAAGCCGATCCGCAGGCTGGACCGGGTGATCATCAGATTCGCCGGTGACTCCGGCGACGGCATGCAGCTCACCGGTGACCGCTTCACCTCGGAGACGGCGTCCTTCGGCAACGACCTCTCCACCCTGCCCAACTTCCCGGCCGAGATCCGCGCTCCCGCCGGAACGCTGCCGGGTGTCTCGTCCTTCCAACTCCACTTCGCCGACCACGACATCCTGACCCCGGGGGACGCGCCCAACGTCCTGGTGGCGATGAACCCCGCGGCCCTCAAGGCCAACCTGCCCGACCTGCCGCGCGGCGCGTCGATCATCGTCAACACCGACGAGTTCACCAAGCGCGCGCTCGCCAAGGTCGGCTACGGCGCGGACCCGCTGGGGGACGGTTCGCTGGAGGGCTACCACCTGCACAAGGTGCCGCTCACCACGCTGACCCTGGAGGCCCTCAAGGAGAGCGGCCTCGCCCGCAAGGACGCCGAGCGCGCGAAGAACATGTTCGCGCTGGGCCTGCTCTCCTGGATGTACCACCGCCCGACCCACGGCACCGAGGCGTTCCTGCGCACCAAGTTCGCCAAGAAGCCGCTGATCGCCGAGGCCAACATCAGCGCCTTCCGGGCGGGCTGGAACTTCGGCGAGACCACCGAGACCTTCGCGGTCTCCTACGAGGTGCCGCCGGCCAAGCTGCCGCCGGGCCGCTACCGCAACATCTCCGGCAATCTGGCGCTGTCCTACGGCCTGATCGCCGCCTCCCGCCGTTCGGGGCTGCCGCTCTACCTGGGCTCCTACCCGATCACCCCGGCCTCGGACATCCTGCACGAGCTGAGCCGGCACAAGAACTTCGGCGTGCGCACCTTCCAGGCCGAGGACGAGATCGCCGGCATCGGCGCGGCCCTGGGCGCGGCCTTCGGCGGCGCGCTCGGCGTGACCACCACCTCCGGCCCGGGCGTGGCCCTGAAGAGCGAGACGATCGGGCTCGCCGTCTCGCTCGAACTCCCGCTGCTGGTGGTGGACATCCAGCGCGGCGGCCCGTCCACCGGTCTGCCGACCAAGACCGAGCAGGCCGACCTGCTGCAGGCGATGTTCGGGCGCAACGGCGAGGCCCCGGTGCCGATCGTGGCCCCGGCCACCCCGGCCGAGTGCTTCGACGCGGCGCTGGAGGCGGCCCGGATCGCGGTCACCTACCGCATCCCGGTCTTCCTGCTCTCGGACGGCTACCTGGCCAACGGGTCGGAGCCCTGGCGGATCCCGGAGGTGGACGAACTGCCCGCCATCGAGCCGGACTTCGCCACCGGGCCGAACCGCGAGGACGGCGCCTTCTGGCCGTACCTGCGCGATCCGCAGACGCTCGCCCGCCCGTGGGCGGTGCCCGGCACGCCCGGTCTGGAGCACCGGATCGGCGGCATCGAGAAGCAGGACGGCACCGGCAACATCTCCTACGACCCGGCCAACCACGACTTCATGGTCCGCACCCGGCAGGCCAAGGTGGACGGCATCGAGGTACCGGACCTGGAGGTCGACGACCCCTCCGGCGAGGCCCGGGTCCTGGTGCTCGGCTGGGGTTCGACCTACGGCCCGATCACCGCGGCGGTCCGCCGGGTCCGGGCGGACGGCGGCGAGGTCGCCCAGACGCACCTGCGCAACCTCAACCCCTTCCCGGCCAACCTCGGCACCGTGCTGCGGAGTTACGACAAGGTCATCGTCCCCGAGATGAACCTCGGCCAGCTGGCGCTGCTGCTGCGCGCCAAGTACCTGGTGGACGCGCAGTCCTACAACCAGGTGCGCGGACTGCCCTTCAAGGCGGCGCAGTTGGCGGATGTGCTGTGGGCGGCGATCGGCAACCTGGACGAGGAGGACAACCGATGAGCGAGAACTTCCCCTCCTTGAAGCTGGTCCCGAAGGCCGAGGCGCCGCAGAGCGCCAAGGAGTTCAAGACCGACCAGGAGGTCCGCTGGTGCCCCGGCTGCGGTGACTACGCGATCCTGGCCGCGGTACAGGCCTTCATGCCGGAGCTGGGGATCAGACGGGAGAACACCGTCTTCGTCTCCGGTATCGGCTGCTCCTCCCGTTTCCCGTACTACATGAACACCTATGGAGTGCACTCGATCCACGGCCGGGCCCCGGCGATCGCCACCGGGCTGGCCTCCTCCCGGCGGGACCTCAGCGTCTGGGTGGTGACCGGCGACGGCGACGCGCTGTCGATCGGCGGCAACCATCTGATCCACGCGCTGCGCCGGAATGTGAATCTGAAGATCCTGCTGTTCAACAACCGTATCTACGGCCTGACCAAGGGGCAGTACTCGCCGACGAGCGAGATCGGCAAGATCACCAAGTCCACCCCGATGGGTTCGCTGGACGCGCCGTTCAACCCGCTCTCGCTGGCCATCGGCGCGGAGGCCACCTTCGTCGCCCGGACCATCGACTCCGACCGCCAGCACCTCCAGTCGGTGCTGCGGGCGGCGGCCGAGCACGAGGGCACGGCGCTGGTCGAGATCTACCAGAACTGCAACATCTTCAACGACGGCGCCTTCGAGGTGCTCAAGGAGCCCGGCACCCGGGACGAGGCGCTGATCCGGCTGGAGCACGGCCGGCCGATCCGGTTCGGGACGGACCTGGCCCGGGGCGTCTTCCGCGGTGCCGACGGCGAACTGACCGTCGATGAGGTCACGGCCGACAACGAGTCGTCGGTCCTGGTCCACGACGCCCACGCGGCCGGCCCCTCGACGGCGTTCGCGCTCTCCCGGATCGCCGACGCGGACACCCTGCACCACACCCCGATCGGGGTGCTGCGCCAGGTCCGACGGCCGGTGTACGACGAACTGATGGCCGACCAGCTGGACACCGCCGTCGCCGACCGGGGCGAGGGCGACCTGGCCGCGCTGCTCGCGGGCGGTGACACCTGGTCGGTCGACTGACCCCGACCGAACGAACGAACGGCGGCGCCCCCGGCCATTCACGGC
>NZ_JZWY01000003.1:0-13196 GCF_000966955.1 Streptomyces sp. NRRL S-495 | reverse complement strand
CTCCGCCGTTCACGGTGCTGTCAGTGCTGTCAGTGCTGCTGCTCCGCCCACTCCACCAACTGGACCACGACCCCGTTCGGGTCGGTGACCTGGAACAGCCGCTCGCCCCACGGCTCCTCGCGCAGCGGCATGGTGATCCCCACCCCGGCGGCCCGCAGTCGGGCCTCCTCGGCGGCCACGTCGCCGACCACGAAGGCGAGGATCAGCCCGGCGGCGACCTGGTCGCGGTACTCCTCGGGCAGGACCTCGGTCCCGCGCCGCAGGAAGACCACGTTCACCCCGGCACTCTCGTGCCCGAGCGACGCGAACCCGTCCGCCGCCATCTGCTCGGCGAACCCGAAGTGCTCCCGCAGGAACGAAGCGGACGCCTCGACGTCCTCGACGGTGAGTGAAACGGCGGAGGAAGTGATCTGCATGCCCGATGGCCCTCTCGTTCGCTGTTATCCCGTACGCAGTACACTATACATAGTACGGAGAATGAGGCCAGAGTGATCCCGGTCACGGTCGTGGCCGCGTTCGAAGCGTCGGGGTCTAGTCCAGCCCGGGCAGGGCGTCCTGCTCGACCTCGTGCCGGACGACCCGCTCGGCCGGGTCCCGGCACTCGGGGCCGAGGCGCAGGATGCGCGACTCCGGGTCGTGCAGCGGGCGGTGGCAGCGGCGGCAGGTGACCCGGGGGCGGACGACCTCGCGGGTGTCGGTGCCCGGCAGCGGGTCGGGGTCGGCGGTGGTCATGGCTCCGACCGTACCGGCGGGCCCCGGGGGTCCGGCGTGAAAGGATCGGTCCATGGCCAGTGACCGCAGCAGTGCCGGGGACCCGGCGCGCACGCTCGCGCTGCTCTGGGGCGTGTCGGCGGAGGAGAAGCCCGGCCGGCGCGGCCCCCGGCAGGCGAAGTCCCCGGCGGAGATCGCCGCCGCCGCGATCGCGATCGCGGACGCCGAAGGGATGGACGCCGTGACCATGCGGCGGGTCGCCCAGGCGCTCGGCGTCTCACCGATGGCGCTGTACACCTATGTGCCCGGCAAGGCCGAACTCGTCGACCTGATGCTGGACACCGCCTACGCCGGCATGACCCGCACCGCACCGGCCGGGGACGGCTGGCGGGCCCGGGTCGCGGCCGTGGCCGAGGACAATCGCGCGCTCCACCGCGCCCACCCGTGGACGGCCGTCGTCGCCACCGGCCGCCCGCCGCTGGGCCCTGGTCTGATGGCCAAGTACGAGTACGAGCTCCGTGCCTTCGACGGCGCAGGCCTGTCGGACCTCGACCTGGACGCCGCGCTCACCCATGTGCTCGGCTTTGTTCAGACCTGCGCCCGGATGGCCGCTGACCGGCGCGCCGCACAACAGGACAGCGCGATGACCGACGCCCAGTGGTGGGAGGCCAACGCCGAGCTGCTCGCCCGGGTCCTCGACCCGGAGCGCTACCCGGTCGCGGCCCGGGTCGGCGCCGCCGCCGGTGAGGCGCACGGCGCCGCGTACGACCCCGACCACGCCTACACCTTCGGCCTGCCCCGGGTGCTGGACGGACTGGCGGAGCTGGTCAGGGGCGGCTAGCCCGTCCGTCGTACTCCTCGCGCGCGTCACTGACGGCGCACATCCGGGCCTCCACCCAGTGGGCGAGCGCCGACACGTACTCGGCGGCCTCCAGACCCAGTGGGGTGAGGCTGTAGTCGACCCGGGGCGGGATCACCGGGTACGCCTCGCGGAGCACGAAGCCGTCCCGTTCCAGGGTCTGCAGGGTCTGCGCGAGCATCTTCTCGCTGACGCCCGACACCCGGCGGCGCAGCTCGCTGAAGCGGTACCCGCGCTCCCGCAGGGCGACCAGCACCAGCACCCCCCAGCGGCTGGTGACGTGCTCCAGCACGCCCCGGGACGGACACATGCGGTCGTAGATGTCGGGCACGCGGTCGAGCAGCGACGAGCCCTCTGTCATTACCTCCATGTCAGTACCCTACTTCAAAGTGCGTACTATCCAGAAGTTAGTGCCGTCCCTAGGGTGAGTTCCGAAGCCAACGCGGTTTCGAAGCGCGGTTTCGAAGCCACCGCCACACCCAAGAGGAGCAGGGACATGTACGTCGTCACCGGAGCCACCGGACAGCTCGGCCGCCTGGTCGTGGAGGGGCTGCTGGCAGCCGTTCCGGCGAACGAGATCGCGGTGGTGGTGCGTTCCGCCGCCAAGGCCGAGGAGTGGGCGAAGCAGGGCGTGCGCGTCCACGAGGCGGACTACAACCGCCCCGAGACGCTCGCCGGGGTCTTCGCCGCCGGCGACCGGGTGCTGCTCATCTCCGGGAACGAGTTCGGCCGCCGGGCGGCCCAGCACGGTGCGGTGATCGACGCGGCGAAGGCCGCCGGGGTCGCGCTGCTCGCGTACACCAGCATCCTGGGCACGGCCACCTTCGGGCTGGCCGACGAGCACCGGGCGACCGAGGAGGTGCTGCTCGGCTCCGGCCTGCCGTACGCCCTGCTGCGCAACGGCTGGTACACCGAGAACTACCTCGGTGACGCCGCCGGCACGGTCGAGCGCGGCGTGGTGGTCGGCAGCGCCGGCGCCGGCCGGGTGGCCACCGCCCCCCGCCGCGACTACGCCGACGCCGCGGTCGCCGTCCTGGTCGGCGAGGGCCACGAGAACAAGGTCTACGAGCTGAGCGGCGACGCCGCCTGGGGCCTGTCCGAGCTGGCCGCCGAGCTGGCCCAGACCTCGGGCCGTCCGGTCGAGCACCGCGACGTCACCCCGGCCGAGCACCGGGAGGTGCTGATCGGCGCGGGCATGCCGGAGGGCTACGCCGACGTGTTCGTGGACGTGGACGCCGGTATCGCGCGCGGCGAGCTCGCCACCGCTCCCGGTGACCTGGGCCGGCTGATCGGCCGCCCGACCGTGCCGCTGGCCGAGACCGTCCGGGCCGTCCTGGGCGCCTGACCCCGGCTCCCCGCCACTCCCGGCCCCACCGGCGACGGTCCGTCGCGGGTGGGGCCGGAGCCATGTCATGACCAAAAACCGAATACGGAGATGACAGGCGCGGCCGCGCCCGCTACCGTCGGCTCGACACTCGCGCGCGCGGAGGGCAGACGGTCCATGCCAGACACGACCCAGCAGGAGGCCGGACGCGGCCTCTGGTGCGGCTTCGCCGCCTACGGCATATGGGGGCTCTTCCCCCTGTTCTGGCCGCTGCTGGAGCCCGGGGCCGCCGACGACATCCTGGCCAACCGGATGGTCTGGTCCCTGGTCGCGGTGGTCCTGCTGCTGGTCGCCCAGCGGCACTGGGGCTGGATCCGCCCGCTGCTCCGCCAGCCCCGCCGGCTCGCCATGCTGGGCGCCGCCGCCACGGTGATCTCGATCAACTGGGGCGTCTACATCTGGGGCGTCAACACCGGGCACGTGGTGGAGACCAGCCTCGGCTACTTCATCAACCCGCTGGTCACCATCGCCTTCGGGGTGCTGGTGCTCAAGGAGCGGCTGCGCCGGGCCCAGTGGGTGGCGGTCGGCATCGGCGCGCTCGCGGTGGCGGTGCTGGCCATCGGCTACGGGCGGCCGCCGTGGATCGCGCTGACCCTGGCGTTCTCCTTCGCCACCTACGGGCTGCTGAAGAAGAAGGTCGGGCTGAGCGGGCTGGAGAGCCTGGCCGCCGAGAGCGCCTTCATGTTCCCCTTCGCCCTCGGCTACCTGGTGTACTTGGAGGTCGCCGGCCGCGGCACCTTCGGCCACACCGTGGCCGGCGAGTACGGCTTGGGCCACACCGGACTGCTGATGCTCAGCGGGGTGATCACCGCCGTCCCGCTGCTGCTCTTCGGCACGGCGGCCGTCCGGGTGCCGCTGAGCGTGCTCGGGCTGCTCCAGTACCTGGCGCCGGTGTTCCAGTTCCTGATCGGCATCGCGGTCTTCCACGAGTCGATGCCGCCCGCGCGCTGGGCCGGCTTCGCCCTGGTGTGGGCCGCGCTCGTGGTGCTCACCTGGGACGCGCTGCGGCGGGGCCGGGCCGACCGGGCCCGGACTGCCGCCGCCACTGCCGCTGCCGCCACCGCCGCCACTGCTGCCGCCGGGGCCACCGCAGCGACCGGGGCCGCCGCGGTGGCCGGGACGGCCGACGCCGTGCCGGTCAGGCCGTGATGTCCCGCGCGGTGAACCGCGACCAGGACGCCGAGCCGAACACCGCCACATAGGCGGCCTGCAGCCCGAGGTTCTTCAGCACCCCGTCCCACTCCATCGGCGCCCGCAGCAGATCACCGAAGGTGAGCCAGTGGTGGGTGAAGAGGAACGGCTGGATCGCGTGCAGCTGCGGGAAGCTGTCCAGGATCTGCACGGTGATCACCAGGCCGACCGTCGCCGCCATCGCCGCGATGCCGCTGCCGGTGAGGGTCGAGATGAACAGCCCGATCGCGACCAGCCCGGCCAGTGACGCGGCCACCACGGCGGCCACCAGGACCGCCCGCAGCAGCGCCGACCCCAGGCCGATGGTCTCGCCCGAGATCAGCGTGACGTCGCCGACCGGGAACAGCGCCGCCCCGGTGATCACCGCCGCCGTGGCGACGGTGACCGTCGCCGCCAGGCAGAACACCAGCCCGGCGGTGAACTTGGCGGCCAGCAGCCTGGTCCGCCCGGCCGGCGCCACCAGCAGGTAGCGCAGCGTGCCGGTGGCCGCCTCGCCGGCCACCGAGTCCCCGGCGACCACACCGACCGTCATCGGCAGGAACACCGGCAGCGCCACCGCGAGGGCCGTGAACACCAGGAACAGGCCGTTCTGGGTGACCTGGGCGATGAACGCCGGGCCCTCGCCCCCGCGCGGCCCGTCCGTCTCGATCCGGACCACCACACCGATCAGGACCGGCAGCAGGGCCAGGATCCCCAGCAGCACGATGGTCCGCAGCCGGCGGAAGGTCAGCACCAGCTCGCTGCGGAACAGCGCCAGGAACCCGGCCGCCGTCTGCGGGCGCCGTCCGTGCGCCGCCGCCGCGACCGCCGGCACCGCCTCGGCCGGCACCGCCTCAGCCCGCGACATCGAAGCCCTCCCCGGTCAGCGCCACGAAGGCGTCCTCCAATGTGCCCCGCTCCACGCCGAAGCCGTGTACCCGGACCTCCGCCGCGACCAGCGCCGCGCAGAGCCCGGGCAGCGCGTCCTCGGCGAGCGCGCCCAGCTCGCCGTCCACCCGGTTCTCGGCGATCCGGAGCTCGGTGACCTTGTGCGCGAGCAGCACCTCGCCCGCCCGGTGGGTGTCCGGCGTCCGCACCACCAGCCGGCCCCGGGCCCGGGCGGCCAGCTCGGCGACGGTGCCCTGCACCAGCAGCCGGCCGCGCGACATCACGGCGGCATGGGTGCAGACCTGCTCGATCTCGTCCAGCAGGTGCGAGGAGAGGAAGACCGTGGTGCCCTCGGCCGCGACCTCCCGGACCAGGGCCCGGATCTCCCGCATGCCCTGCGGGTCCAGGCCGTTGGTGGGCTCGTCCAGGACGAGCAGCTCGCGCGGCTGGAGCAGCGCCGAGGCCAGGCCGAGCCGCTGCTTCATGCCCAGCGAGTAGGCGCGGGCCTTCTTGCCGGCCGCGGCGGTCAGCCCCACCCGGTCCAGGGCCTCGGCGACCCGCCGCTGCCGGGTCCGCGGGTCGGCCGTCGGGTCGGCGGCGTCGAACCTGGCCAGGTTGTCCCGGCCGGAGAGGAAGCCGTACAGCGCGGGCCCCTCGATCAGCGCGCCGACCCGGGGCAGCACCGAGGACACCGACTGCGGCATCGGCTCGCCGAGCACCGAGGCGACCCCGGAGGTCGGGGCGATGAGCCCCATCAGCATCCGGATCGTGGTGGTCTTGCCGGAGCCGTTCGGCCCGAGGAAGCCGAAGACGGAGCCCCGGGGGACGCTCAGGTCCAGTCCGTCCACGGCGAGCTGGCCGCCGCGGAACCGCTTGGTCAGGCCCCGGGTGCTGATCACGTCGTCGGACCGGTGGGAGGTCGAAGCGGCACGGGGGGCCGGGCGCGTCGCCGCGCCCGGCCCCCCGGCCGGCTCCGTAACGTCCCCCGTTACGGAAGCCTGGGCCACTACTTCACCCCGGCCGCACTCTGCAGCACCGGCAGGGTCACCGCGCCCGCGAACACCCGGCCGTCGTCGGTGACGAGCACGTTCAGAACCTTGGTGCTGATCAGCGAACCGCCGGCGACCGGCTTGCCGAGCGACTTGACCAGGGCGAGCGGGTTCTGCAGCTTGCCGCCGCCGCCCGGGCCGTGGCCGCCCTTGCCGCGCGGGCCCTTGCCCTCGGCCGGGACGAACACGTCGTCGCCGGGCAGCTTGGCGGAGAGCACCGCCGTCCAGCCCTCGCCGATCACGTTCAGACCCTCGGCGGCGGCCTTGGCCTCCTCCGGGGTCACCTCGGCGCGCGGCGTCGCATCGGCCTTGCGCTCCGTCACCTTGGCGCCCTTGGGCACGGTGAACTCGAAGGTCTTCGCGGACGGCGCGGCGAACGAGACATCGGTGAAGTGGACGTCCAGCACGGTGCTGCCGTCCGTCCCCTTGACCACGACCGACAGCGGCACGCCGTTGTCGGCGGCCACCGCGATCCGGACCTCGCCGATCGTCGAACCGGAGCCGGTGGGCTTCACGCTCAGCCGGTAGGCCTTCTGCCCGGCCACGTTCACGGTGCCGTCCACGGTGACGGAGGTGGTGCCCGCGCTCGCGCCCAGGAACTGCTGGGCCGCCTCCTGCGGGGTGGTCGGCACCCCGGTCAGCGGGCCCTTGCCCGGGTGGCCGTCCGCCTTGGCGTCCGGCCGGGCCCCGGTCAGGTGCACGGCCTCGTTGCTGCTGCTGTCCCAGGTCCACACCTGGTCGCCGTTGCGGATCATCTCGTAGCCGGCCAGCTGCTCCAGCAGGCCGATCCGCTGCCGGTCGGGTCCGTCCACCGCGACCCGCAGCCGGTGCTCGCCACCGAGCAGGCCGGTCAGCTTCGCCTCCGGGGCGGCGCCCGAGGACCTGCCCCCGGAACCGCCGCCCGGGGCACCGCCGGCGAGGCCGCCGGCCGCGGCACCCAGCAGCTGGCTCGGCACACCGAGGTCGGCCGCGACCGACACCGTGCCGGTCAGCGTCTCCGCCTGGGAGCCGAGCACCTTCGCCACCACCTGCTCCGCCGTCAGCGCGGGCAGCTCCGGCGGCGAGGAGTCCGCCAGCGCCGGTACCAGCCCGACCCCGGCGGCGATCGCGGCCGTGACCGCCAGCGGCACCGCGACGCGCACCAGCGTGCGTCGGCGGGACCGGTAGGGAGCCCCGTCCTGCCACTCGTCCGCCGGGCCGCTGCCCGCGGTCGCCCTGTCGTCCGTCATCCGTCCAACCCCTCCGTCAGTGACCGACTGTCCCTGGGTATCCATTAGACGGTCCCGCGTCGCCCGCGTCATCGCCCTGCAGGGTTGGATCCGGCTCGACCTCGCGTCGCAGCCGACCCTGATTCCCCCTCAGGGTCGTCTCCTCCGAACGTACGAGGAACGTACGTGAACTGGCGTAGGGTCGCGGCATGGACGCATCCAACACTCCGACCGCCAACGCGATGCGCCGCGCCCTGCGCCGCGCCCGGGACGGTGTCGCGCTGGACGCGACCGAGGCGGCGGTACTGCTCCGGGCCAGGGGCGAGGACCTGCGCGACCTCTGTGCCTCCGCCGCCCGGGTCCGCGACGCCGGCCTCGAAGCGGCCGGCCGCCCCGGCGTCATCACCTACTCCAGGAGCGTGTTCATCCCGCTCACCCGGCTCTGCCGGGACAAGTGCCACTACTGCACCTTCGTGACCGTCCCCGGCAAGCTCCGCCGGGCCGGCCACGGGATGTACATGTCCCCGGACGAGGTGCTGGAGGTCGCCCGCAGAGGCGCCGCGCTCGGTTGCAAGGAAGCGCTCATCACCCTCGGCGACAAGCCCGAGGACCGCTGGCCCGAGGCCCGCGAGTGGTTGGACGCGCACGGCTACGACGACACCGTCGCCTACGTCCGCGCCATGTCGATCCGCATCCTGGAGGAGACCGGGCTGCTCCCGCACCTCAACCCCGGGGTGCTGAGCTGGACCGACTTCCAGCGGCTCAAGCCGGTCTCCGCCTCGATGGGGATGATGCTGGAGACCACCGCCACCCGGCTGTGGAGCGAGCCCGGCGGCCCGCACCACGGCTCGCCCGACAAGGAGCCGGCCGTCCGGCTCCGGGTGCTGGAGGACGCCGGCCGCAGCTCGGTGCCGTTCACCAGCGGCCTGCTGATCGGCATCGGCGAGACGTACGAGGAGCGCGCCGAGTCGCTGTTCGCGCTGCGCCGGGTCTCCCGGGCCTACCACGGCATCCAGGAACTGATCCTGCAGAACTTCCGCGCCAAGCCGGACACCGCGATGCGCGGCATGCCGGATGCGGAGCTGGACGAGCTGGTCGCCACCGTCGCGGTGGCCCGGCACATCATGGGCCCCTCCGCCTGTCTGCAGGCCCCGCCGAACCTGGTGGACGGCGAGTACGAGCGGCTGATCGAGGCCGGTATCGACGACTGGGGCGGCGTCTCCCCGCTGACGCCCGACCACGTCAACCCGGAGCGCCCCTGGCCGCAGATCGACAAGCTGGCCGAGCGTTCGGCGGCGGTCGGCTTCGAGCTGCGCGAGCGGCTCGCCGTCTACCCCGAGTACGTCCGGCACGGCGAGCCCTGGCTGGACCCGCGGGTGCTGCCGCACGTCCGGGCGCTGGCCGACCCGGAGACCGGACTGGCCCGCCCGGACGCGGTGGTCACCGGACACCCCTGGCAGGAGCCGGAGGACCTGCCGGAGTCCTACGGCCGCACCGATCTGCACAGCACCATCGACTCCGAGGGCCGGACCGGCGACCGGCGGGCCGACTTCGAGGACGTCTACGGCGACTGGGAGGTGCTGCGGGAGCAGGCCGCCTCGGCCGCCCCCGGCCGGACCGGGGCCCCGGAGCGGCTGGACGACGAGGTCAGGGCCGCCCTGGCGGTGGCGGCCGACGACCCGACCCGGCTCACCGACGGGCAGGCGCTGGCGTTGTTCCAGGCGGACGGCCCGGCCCTGGACGCGCTGTGCCGGATCGCCGACGCGGTCCGCCGGGACGCGGTCGGCGACGAGGTCACCTACTGCGTCACCCGGAACATCAACTTCACCAACGTCTGCTACACCGGCTGCCGGTTCTGCGCCTTCGCCCAGCGCCGCACCGACGCCGACGCCTACAGCCTCTCGCTGGAGCAGGTCGCCGACCGGGCCGCGCAGGCCTGGGAGGTCGGTGCCACCGAGGTCTGCATGCAGGGCGGCATCCACCCGGACCTGCCCGGCACCGCCTACTTCGACATCGCCCGTGCGGTGAAGGAGCGGGTCCCGGGGATCCATGTGCACGCCTTCTCGCCGATGGAGGTGGTCAACGGCGCGACCAGGACCGGTCTGTCGATCCGCGACTGGCTGCAGCGGGCCAAGGAGTCCGGCCTGGACACCATCCCGGGCACGGCCGCCGAGATCCTGGACGACGAGGTCCGCTGGGTGCTCACCAAGGGCAAGCTGCCGGCCGCGACCTGGGTGGAGGTCGTCAGCACCGCGCACGAGCTGGGCATCCGCTCCTCCTCCACGATGATGTACGGGCACGTGGACACCCCCGCGCACTGGGTGGGCCACCTGCGGCTGCTCGCGGAGATCCAGCAGCGCACCGGGGGCTTCACCGAGTTCGTGACGCTGCCGTTCATCCACACCAACGCCCCGGTCTACCTGGCCGGCATCGCCCGGCCGGGGCCGACCGCGCGGGACAACCGGGCGGTGATCGCGATGGCCCGGCTGCTGCTGCACCCGCACATCCCCAACATCCAGACCAGCTGGGTGAAGCTGGGCGCCGAGGGCGCGGCGGAGATGCTCCGGTCCGGCGCCAACGACCTCGGTGGCACCCTGATGGAGGAGACCATCTCGCGGATGGCCGGTTCGGCGTACGGCAGTTACAAGTCGGTCCGGGACCTCCAGGCGATCGCCGAGGCGGTCGGACGGCCGCACCGGCAGCGCACCACGACCTACGGCGAGGTGCCGGCCGAGCGGCTGGCCGCCGCGCTGGCCTCGGACGGACACCTGCCGGCCCTGCTGCCGCTGGCCGACTGAGCCCGTCCGGCCGCCACCCGCCGGGCCCCGGCGGGTGGCGGCCGGCCCCGGACCCGGCGGAACCCGGGCGGTCCGGCGGGTGGTGGAACATCCGGTGGGGATCCGGTGGAGCGGGAACCCTGCCGGGCTGTTCGGGCATTCGAATACAGTGCGAGGGCGCGCGACCGGCCGTGCGTCGCGCGTCCCTCCCGCTCCCGGACGAAAGGCGCTTGCCGTGATGCCACTGTGGTCCCGCGCCCAGCAGCAGGACTTCCGCAGCCGGGTGCGGGGTTGCCTGCTCGGCGGAGCGATCGGGGACGCACTCGGCGCGGGCGTGGAGTTCGAGTCCCTGGAGAAGATCCGCGCCGCGCACGGCCCGCTCGGCGTCACGGGGTACGTCCCCGCGTACGGGCGGCTGGGCGCGGTCACCGACGACACCCAGATGGTGCTGTTCACCCTCGACGGGCTGATACGCGCCCACATCCGCCGGGACACCGGCAGCTGGCACCCGCCCACCGACGTCCACCGCGCCTATCTGCGCTGGGCCGTCACCCAGCGGGACTGGGGCCCGGACGAGCGCCGGGACGACCTCGGCTGGCTCGGCCGGGAGGAGTGGCTGTACGCGCAGCGGGCGCCGGGCCAGGCCTGCCTCTCCGGCCTCTCGGGGCCGGACGCCGAGCGGCTGGGCACCCTGGAGGCGCCGAAGAACCCGCACTCCAAGGGCTGCGGCACGGTGATGCGGGCGGCGCCGTTCGGGCTGCTGACCACCTGGGAGCCGGGGCTGGTGTTCCAGCTGGCGGTGGAGTGCTCGGTACTGACCCACGGCCACCCCACCGGCTACCTCTCGGCCGGGGCGCTGGCGGTGATCGTCCAGACCGTGGCCCGGGGCGGCACCCTGGAGGAGGGCGTGCACCTGGCGCTCGCGCTGCTGTCCGAGCGGCCGGCGCACGAGGAGACCACGGCGGCGCTGCGGGCGGCGCTGGACGCGGTGCGGGCGGGGGAGCCGTCCGCCGAGCGGGTCGAGGCGCTCGGGGAGGGCTGGGTCGCCGAGGAGGCGCTGGCGATCGGGGTGTACTGCGCGCTGGTCGCGCACGACGTCCGGTCCGGGCTGCTGCTGGCGGTGAACCACTCGGGGGACAGCGACTCCACCGGCGCGGTCTGCGGCAACCTGCTCGGGGTGCTGCACGGTGACACCGCGCTGCCGCCCGGCCTGGTGGCGGGTCTCGAGGGGCGCGGGGCGCTGCTGGAGCTGGCCGACGACTTCGTGCTGGAGCTGATGCACGGGCCCGAGCTGCACAGTCGGGACACCGCGGAGGGCGCGGCCTGGGCGGCCCGCTACCCGGTGCTCGGCTGATCCTCCGCCGTCGGGCCGGGCAGCGTTTGTCGGGGGCATGCCTCCGGACGCCGAGATGCCCGTAGCGGTGGCCGCCGCCCCGGGGGAGGGCGACGGACACCGCTACGGGCACCTCGGCCGGGAACCGGTACGAGGTCGATCAGAGGCTGTCGAACGCTCCGGCGCCCGCGGCGGCGGCGAACGCGTTCCAGGCCTCGGGGGAGAAACTCAGCTGCGGTCCCTCCGGGTCCTTGGAGTCACGGACGGCCACCTGGTCGGCGGCCGGCACCCTGATCTCCACACACGCGCCGTTGCCGCCGCTGTGACTGCTCTTGCGCCAGCTCGTCCTGTTCTCGAAGGTGGTGCTCATCGGTGGTATCCCTCTTCAATGTCGGCTATCAGTGAGCGGGTCTCCGCCACCCCGAGCGCGGCCGCCCGCAGGTGGTCGTAGAGACTGGTATAGCGGCGCACGTCGGCCTCCTTCTCCAGGTAGAGATCGCTCGTCACCCCTTCGAAGTAGACAACCGTCGAATCGGCTGACTCCGGGAACTCCAGCAGGGAGAATGTCCCGGTCATTCCGGGGTGGGCACCGTGCGAGAACGGTATGACCTGGATGGTGATGTTGGGGCGCTGGCTCAGCTCCAGCATGTGCTTCAGCTGGTGGGCCATCACCTCCTTGCTGCCGACCTCCCGGCGCAGCACCGCCTCGTCTATCACCGTCCACAGACTGCCCAGCGGGTTCTCGCCGTTGACCCGGTCCTGGCGCTTCATCCGGACCTGCACCCGGCGCTGGACGGAGAGGGCGTCGGTGTCCGGCTGGGTGCCCTCGACCACGGCCTGGGCGTACTGCTCGGTCTGCAGCAGCCCGGGCACGAAGGAGGACTCGTACGCGCGGATCGACGAGGCCTCGGCCTCCAGGCCGATGTAGACGCTGTACGGGGTGGGCATGTCGTTGAAGTCGTGCCACCAGCCGCGCTGCCGGGACTCCCGGGCCATCTCCATCAGGCTGGCCCGCATCGCCTCGTCGGCGACGCTGTAGACGTCGCACAGGTCGCGGACGTCGCGCTGACTGATGCTGCGGCGGCCGTTCTCCAGGCGGCTGATCTTCGACTGGGAGACCATCAGCCGGCCGGCGACCTCCTCCGCGGTCATCCCCGCCGCGTCCCGGAGCTTGCGCAGCTCCGAGCCGAGGCGTCGACGACGCACCGTGGGATTGATGTTCGCGGACACGTCGACCTCCGGTCGGACCTCTGGTGATCGTTGGAACGGAAGTCCTCGGAACACGGTGGAAATCTGGATCAACCCCCTGACGTTGTGCAGCATGTCACCCCGGATCAGGTCGGCGCCGGGAAATCGCAGGAGCGCAGTAGAACAGATCATCGGAAAAGCGCTTCGGCGAGACAGCGGACGCCTCCGGGTGGTAGAGGCGCCCGCGGCCCGGTCCGGTGGTGGGGCGACGGCGTGACGGATGTGGTGCGGATGCGGCTCGGGGCCGCGCAGGTGCTGGTGGCACGTGCGGGGGCGGTATGCGGCCGGGGGTCCGGGTGGGGGGTGGACCGACTCGGGGGACGGCGGAGGGGCGGTCGCCCGGCGACTTCCGTCGCGGGCGACCGCCCCTTCTCACTGCCTGGTGATGCCGGTTGCTCGGCGCCCCAGTGGGGCGTGAGCGGTTCGGCGTGCGCTGCCGTGCGCGCTGGTGCGCGCTCGGCGCACGGGGTGGTTCGGGTGCCCGCGGGACCGCGGGCCGAGCAGGGGGCCCGGACGGGGGCCCGGATGGGGGTCCCGGTGCGGGCCCCGGTGCGGTCCCCGGCGGGTGT
>NZ_JZWY01000002.1:0-1605 GCF_000966955.1 Streptomyces sp. NRRL S-495 | reverse complement strand
CGCCTACACGGGATGCCGCGACCCGGCCGCCGCCGCTGCCGCGCCCGGCCGCCGAGCGTTGACCGGCCCGGCCTCCCGAGCCCGACGGCGCCGCAGTTGCCTGGGCGGAACGGTTCTGCTGGCTCGGCAAGCCGTTCTGCACGTCCATCACGGCGTGCGCGACCATCCCGCCCAGCGGGTCGTAGCGGATCAGATCGCGCAACCGGGACCGCGAGGACCGGCCCTCGTTGCCCGGGTAGAGGTGCTTGCCCAGACCGACCGAGTGCGCCAGGGCGGCGAGCGCGGCCGTCCGCGGGTCCGGCGGCACGCCGGTGCGGATCGCGGTGTCCAGTCGCTGCTTGATCGCGGCGTTGGTGCAGTCGTCCGACGCCTGGTAGCGGATCGTGGGCAGCACCCCGCACACCTGACCGGGCACGGCGGTCACCATGCCGCAGCGCTCCAGGTGTGCCAGGTAGGTCTGCCGCAGCCCCAGCCGGGGCCCGCCGATCCAGTGCGTGGCGCGGACCGGGCTGCCGCGTCGTCGCAGCAGCTCGAGCGCATGGTCGAGTGTCGGGTCACCGGTCGGCCGTGGGAGCACCACGGCGATTCGGTCACCCTCAGGAACGATCCGTCCGGCCAGGGACAGCTCGACGAGCTGTGCCCCGGCGAGTCCGAGGTCGAGGGTCTGCGGCTGCGCCGTGGTGCCCGTGGCCGGGTCCAAAGCGAGCAGCAAGAGCTCCTCGGGAACAGTTCTGCGGCTCTTGCCCATCCAAGCCTCCCCGCGTGGATGGGAAACAGCGTGACGCCTCTCACACGGGCTTGTCGAGTACGCCTCCGAATCGTGACCTTGCGATCGACCGGGGGAACCGCCCGTGGTGAGCCCGGCGTCTGACCGTTGAACAGGCCGCGGTGCGGCCGTGCCACGGTAATAACCGCCGGTCGGGCGGGGTGTGGGCGACCGGATCGGTCGCCGGTGGCGGAGACTGTACAGGTACACGGGGCGGGGTACCGGCTTCCTGAAATCGGGTCGGCCGGTGCCCCGCCGGGCGTTGAGGAGGCTGGGTTACGTGGGCGAGTCCCCCGACAGGGTGCTGCGGGACGGCGATCGGGCGCGGGAACGGGACGGCGAACCGGCCGGGTCCGCCGCGGCCGAGGAGGCGGCCGCGCCGACGGTGGACCGGGCGGCGGACGGAGTGGCGGACGGGGCGGTGGAGCCGGAGCCGGGCACCGCCGCCGAGCCTGCGGACGCCGTCGGTGCCCCGTCCGGCGACACCCCGTCCGGCGACTCGGGCGATGCCCCGGAGGGCGCCCAGGACTCCGTCGAGGGCGGATCGGGCCGGCCGGCCAAGCCCGCCACGGTGCAGCTGCGCGTCCGGGATTCGGACACCCGGACGACCGCGCTGCGGATGCCCGTGGACCAGGCGACCACCGCGCTGCGGATGCCGTCGGACGACGCGACCACGGCGCTGCGCCTGCCGTCCGACGACGCCCCCACCGCACTTCGCCTGCCGAAGGAGCCGCACAGGCCGTCCGGGGCCACCGCGATCGGTTCGGCCGAGCGGGCGGAGGAGGCCGACGGGGCCGGGGCCGGCACGCCGGACCGCCCGACCGGCGCCGCCCCCCGTC
>NZ_JZWY01000001.1:0-4577 GCF_000966955.1 Streptomyces sp. NRRL S-495 | reverse complement strand
CCGCCACCGCGGCCGCGCGGGCCGAGAAGTTCGAGAAGCGGGAGGACGCCGAACGGACCCGGATGCTGCGCCTCCCCGCCGCCGCGGGCACCGTCCCGAAGCCGCCCGCCCCGAAGCCGGTCCCGGAGCCCGACCCGGTGCCCGAGCCCGAGCCCGAGCCCGAGCCCGGGCCGGCTCCGGAGCCGCGTCCCGCCCCGGCCCCCGCGCCGCCGCCCGCACCCGAACCGCTGCCCCTGCCCGAACCCGCGCCACTGCCCGCGCCCGAACCCGAGCCGCTGCCCTTCCCGGAGTCCACCTCCGAGGCGATGGACGTGCTGGCCACGCTCAACGGCCGGCCGGTCTCGCCGCTGCGCCGCGCGCTCAAGCGGATCACCATCTGGACGATCTTCCTCGCCGTCGTCCTCGGCGCGGCGGTCACCGCCCAGCTGCTCCGCCCGCTGCCGGACACCAAGGTGCGGATGACCGCCGCCGGCGGCTTCGGCTTCGCCGGCGACCCGCTCGACCTGGCCTGGCCCGCCAAGGGCCAGTCGGCCGCCGGGGTGGTCGGGGTCGGCAGCCTGGGCAGCTCGGGCCCGGAGACACCGGCCTCGATCGCCAGTGTCACCAAGGTCATGAACGCCTACCTCATCCTTCAGGCGCACCCGCTGAAGAAGGGCGAGGGCGGTCCGAAGATCACCGTCGACAAGCAGGCCGCCCAGGAGTCCGGCAACGTCGACGAGTCCCGGGTCACCCTGACCGAGGGGCAGCAGCTCAGCCAGTACCAGGCATTGGAGCTGCTGATGCTGCCCTCCGCCAACAATGTGGCCCGGCTGCTGGCGCGCTGGGACGCCGGATCGGAGGAGGCGTTCGTCAAGAAGATGAACGACACCGCCGCCGGGTTCGGCATGACCAACACCACCTACACCGACCCGGCCGGCTTCAACGCCGAGACCAGGAGCACGGCCAAGGACCAGCTGAAGCTGGCCGAGCAGGTGATGCAGGACGAGATCTTCCGGCAGATCGTGTCGACCCCGGACACCACCTTCAACAACCAGAAGATCTCCAACACCAACACGCTGATCTCGCCCAAGAACGGCATCATCGGCGTCAAGACCGGCTCCAGCACCCCGGCCGGCGGCTGCCTGATGTGGGCCGCGTACAAGGACGTCGCCGGTGTGCGGCGGCTGATCCTCGGTGTCACCCTGGGCCAGCCGGCGACCGCCGCCGAGCCCAGCATCCTCAAGGTGGTGCAGAGCGTCAGCGCCAAGCAGATCCAGGCGGCCCAGAACGGGCTCACCGGTCAGACCCTGGCCAAGCAGGGCGACGTGGTCGGCCGGATCGACGACGGCCTCGGCGGTTCCGTCCCGGTCGTCGCCGCGCAGGACCTCTCGGTGGCCGGCTTCCCCGGCATCACCGGCACCCTGGTGCTGGACCCGCTGAAGGTCGGGCACCGGGTGACGGCCGGGACCCAGGTCGGTGTGCTGCGGTCCGGTGAGGGCGCCAACAAGGTCGAGGTGCCGGTCGTGCTGAAGTCCGACCTCGCCCCGCCGTCCATCCTGGCCCGGCTGACCCGGGCCCTCTGAGGACCACCGGCCCGGGCACGGCGTCCGGGCCGGTGGGGCAGGCCCGTGCTCAGGCGCGCTTCCCGCCCCACCGGCCCGGCTCGGTGCGCGAGCCCAGGAACTCGGCGACGACCTCCTCCTCGGCCACCACCCGGCCCAGCGCGATCGCCAGCGTCACCCCGGTGAACACCACGATCAGCCAGGACAGCGAGGTGAACACCACGCCGTAGGGGCCGAACTGGCCGATGCTGCGACTCATCGCGCTCGGCAGGTAGACCCGCGAGGCCACCCCGACCCCCACCACCGCCACCCCGCAGAGCACCGCCCCCGGCAGCAGCGGCAGCCAGCGCACCCGGTTGCCGAGCAGCAGGTGCTGGGTCCACCACCAGAGGGCCGTCGCCCCCAGGAAGGTCAGCGGGACGCCGAGCCAGGCGCCCAGGCCGAAGCCGTCCCGGACCGGGGTCTGGCACACCAGGCAGACCAGCCAGACCATCAGCCAGACCAGCCAGCGCCAGGCCGCCACCCTGGTCCCCGACTTGGGCAGTTCCCAGCAGCGCTCGCAGACCCGCTGCATCGCCCGGCTCAGCGCCGTCGCCGAGAGCAGGGTCACCAGCGCGCCGATCACCCCGAAGCTGGTGTCCTCGTGGTGGGCGGTTCCGAGCAGCTGCTGGACGGACTGCGCGGCCGGGCCCTGCAGACCCAGCTCCTTGCGCAGCGATTTCACCAGCCCGTCCCGGACGGCCGCGGGGGTGAACACCGCGACCACGAACAGTGCGGGCAGGGCGCTCAGGAAGGCCTGCGCGGCCAGCCGGGTCGCACAGTCCAGCAGGTTCACCCGGAGCAGCTGGCGCAGGGCGCGGCCCACCATCGGGACCTGCTGGGGCAGCTCGCGGGCCGAACCGGCCAGGGCCGTCGACCGCTGCTTCCACCGGTCCGTACGCCGGGCCGCCGGACGTTCCGGCGGCGGGGTCCGCCGCTCGGGAGGCTGCTCGCTCGGCTGCTCGCTCACGGACGGTCCTCCCGACCTGGTCGCCGTGATCCATGGTCGCCCGGGCCCCGGCCCGCCGCATCCGGGCCACACCTCGCCACGCAGGTCGGCGACCCCGCGGGTCGGCGTCCCGCAGGCCGGAGTCCCGGGTGGGGATCAGCGGCCGGCGCCGGTTCCGTCCAGCAGTGCGAGCGTCATTCCGCCCAGCGGCGTCACCTGCTGCGGCGGGCCGAACCGGCCCCGCAGGGCGGCCGCCTCGCCGTCGGGCACCTCGGCGAGCGGATCGGTGGTGTCGCCCAGCACGACCAGCCAGGTGCGGGTCCCGGCTCCGGTGCAGTCCGCGGGCTTCGGGCACGGTATCGGGAAGAGGTCTCCGGCCGGGACGGCTCCGCTCGCCACGAAGAGGGGATACGGCCGCACCTCCTCCGGCAGGTAGTAGGAGACACCGGGGCCGACCATCGACCAGGCCTGGCCGCCGATCGGCACAGCCAGCCCGTCCCCGGGCCGGTAGCCGGCCGCTATCAGCCGGGCCACCTCCTGGTACGGCTCCTTGGACTGCGCGTGCGACCCCGGGTAGCGCACCAGCGACTGCCGGGGCAGCGCCGCCGCCCCGGTCACCGCCACCACGCCGACCGCGAGCACCAGCCCCGCCGCCCGCAGCTCGGGCCTGGTCCGGCCGGGCTTGGCCGCGGCCGTCACCGCCGCGTACACGGAACCGACCCCGCAGCCGGCCAGCGCCGCCCAGGCGGGGACCGTGAACAGCAGGTACCGGTCGAGGAAGTACGAGGTGGAGCCGCGCGAGATCACCCAGACCGACAGCACCGGCAGCACGGCGAGCAGCAGCAGCCGCAGCGCCGGACCGCGCCGCCCGGGCAGCACCAGGGCCAGCACCGCCAGCACCAGGAAGACGTGGAACACCCGGGCCGAGCCGAACAGCGGCTCGCCGAAGTGCCACAGCTGGTCCACGCTCGGCCGGGCGAGCCAGCCCAGTTGCCGCTCCGACTGCTGACGGCCGAGGAGGGCGACCGGTAGCACCGCCACGACCAGGGCGGTGAGCACCACCGCCAGGCGGACGAGCAGCCGCCGCAGGTCCGGACCGCGGGTCCCCCAGAGATGGGGCGCGACCAGCGCCGCCTGCCCGGCCAGGGCGCTCAGGGAGACCAGGTGCGCGGCGCCGGCCACCGCCATCGCCAGGCCGTAGGCGATCCACCGCCACGGTGTCGAGCGGTCCAGCGCGCGCAGCAGGAACCAGGTCGCGGCAGCGACGGCGCAGGTCACCAGCGCGTAGGAGCGGGCCTCCTGCGCGTACCGGGAGACCAGTGGCACGGTCGCGAAGAGCAGGCCGGCGCAGGTGCCGGCGACCCGGCCGCCGAACAGCCGCGCGGCGGTCAGCGCGGTGAACGCGGCGGCGCCCGCCATGGCCAGCACCGAGGGCAGCCGCAGCGCCGTCGCCGAGTCGCCGAACAGCGCGATCCAGCCGTGCAGCAGGACGTAGTAGGTGCCGTTGCTGGCGTCGACGTGCTGCAGCATCCGCAGCAGTTCACCGAGCGGTCGGACGGCGGACGTCCAGCTCGCGACCTCGTCCCGCCACAGGGTGGGGGTCCCCAGCCGGTAGGCGCCGACCGCCAGCATCACCAGCGTCGGGACCAGCCAGGTCGCCGGCCCGGCCACCTGTATCGCCCGGCGGACGGATCTCTCGTACCACCGCTCGCGCGCCACCATCTGCCGCCCCCGCCTCTGTCCACCGGCCGGACGGCCCCGGGGCCGAGGGCCGCCGAGTCCCGTCCTCCCAGGCTAACCGGCGGCTCTTCCGCAGGCCGGGCCGCCCCCGGCCCCGCTGACTCGCCGTCGGCCCGTCCGCCCGGGCCCGTCCCCGCCCAACCCTCCCCGGCGATCCGCTAGGCTGTCAGCGGTCTTCCCCGCCTCAGTAGCTCAGGGGATAGAGCACGGCTCTCCTAAAGCCGGTGTCGCAGGTTCGAATCCTGCCTGGGGCACAGCGCCGGTTCCGGCGGACGACGTAGTACGCGGGCTGTCTCTTATACACATCT